>JAUVGS010000536.1 GCA_030593665.1 Chitinivibrionales bacterium
AACTGCTCGAAAATGGCATATCCCATATTTTGCCATCTTCAATATCGACTCCCCTTCTTCGAATGTATGCTTCAATACCTCTTCTTCTGCAATTTCCAGTTGTTGGGGTGCAATAGGCCGTGGTATGTTAAAACTCGTAACAGGATCATCCTTAATAAAGAAGGTAAGAAGCATTAAAACGGCAACGACCTTCGCTGCGAATGAGAGCGTGTCCTGACTAAAACCGATTTTACTTTTTATTCTCCTGACGACAGGATTATTCAGGACATACTGAATACGTTTTGAGAGTTCCTCAAACGCCTTTGCAATGGAAGAATATTGCCGATAATCCTGTACGGCCCTTCCGACATCCTGAGCATTTCGTACTGTTGCAGATTCAGGTATTTCAAGGTCAAAAATGATTGATTGCGGCAGCAGTGAAATACCGATATCACTGTCAATAACCACCTGTTCACACAGGCTGTCAAGAAAGGTTCTGTTCTCTTTCATAGTTCTGGTTTTGCCTTTAATTTTAGAACCTTGCTTGCCAAACACTTCATTTTTAACTATTCTGATACGGACAGTATGCTTTTTCTGCGCGAGTTGTTTCACGCTCTTTAAATATTCTCGCAGGCTCCGTGTGGACAAGGCATTAAGCGTAACGGGAACCAGATTCAGATCACTATGAATATAGAGCAGGCGGGTTAACTTATTCCATACTGATGGTGTATCAATAATGATGTATTTATAATAATGCCGGCATAAATGAAGATTGTGTATTAGATTTTGATAATGGAAAAAAGATGTCCCCTTAAACAGGTCGGCTGTCGCAGGGATAAGATCGAGACATGGTCCTGCATGTAAAGCAAGCGACGGAATTTCACCTTTACCGACGACCTGAGGGAAAAGAAATGATTCACCTCGGGAAACAACGTCCGAGAACCTTTCTTTAAGGCGTATGCCGGTAGGATCAACCTGACTACCAATCATAAAGCGGTATCTGAACAATTCCCATGAAGACAACTCACATCGTGCAGGATCAAATCCTAACGCATGGGTAGCACTTCCCTGCACGTCAAGATCGATAAGCAATGTCATTCCCCGTTTTGATAATGCGGCTGATAAATTGGTCGCAACAGTTGACTTGCCTACTCCTCCTTTAATATTTGCAACATGGATAATCCCTCCATTATCCGTATCAGCGAAAACGAGTGTCTTTTTTAAGTTTTTACCGCTCACGTAATGTATCCTTGTTGGTACGATTATACATTACTTACTATTTCATCAATATCTACCTGCTTATGAAAGACTTTATCATGCTGATTTTGAGACCGATCTATAATATTACTGAATTTTTCTGGTGCATTATAAAAAAGAATCGGAATTTCTCCAAGCTTCCTGCTGAATTTAAAATAATTATATATTGGTTTCCCTCGTTGCCACGATTCCACATCCATAAGAATAGTATCCGGACTTGTTGTTTCTATTGTTTCTATAAACTCTCCTGTCGCTGCACACGCAACAACATCATAGCCCTTTTCCTCAAGCATGTCTGAAATCTGCTGTTTTCTTTTCTTCGATTCATCTAAAATAACAACTTTCACCTTGTAGCCTCCTTCTCTGCAAACGGTAGGTTTATTGTAAAAACAGTTCCAATGCCTAAAAAACTTGCAACAGACATGGTTCCTTTATGTCCCTGTATAATGTTTTGAGCAATCGTCATACCGAGCCCGGTAGTTTGCTCTTTACCAAACGAAACAAATGGTTGAAAAATATTCTCCTGAACATGCACGGGCATCCCGCTACCCGTATCACCAATCTCAATGGTTATCCTATCATCAGTCCCGTATGCTTTAATACGGATATCCCCTCCTTCGTGCATTGCTTCCTCAGCATTTTTCAGAATCTACACATCGACCTACCCTAGCTACCCCTTAGCTAC
>JAUVGS010000044.1 GCA_030593665.1 Chitinivibrionales bacterium
ATGAACCGCAAAACTCGCCACCTAATAACAAATCATCTTCATCCAAATGCATAGAATATGACAAGGCTGACATCAGATTATCAGTTTGATAAATACGCCTATTTTCACCATATCCTTCCGCATGTCTCCAAAAATTCCAAAGAGGCGTATTTTTGGGGATAGTGATACCATCTATAACTAAAGGCGATTTTATTGAATCCTTATGGTTGCCAATAAGCTCAGGCCAGGGATCATATATAAAAAAACCCGATGCTTGCTGAATGTGCCGAGTAAATCGCGTGTACCAGTTAAAATTTTTATACTGAAAATCTAATGAAGTGAGGAAATTACCCGGTGTTTTTCCAGCACTTCCAGTTACCGGTACACCTTTTTCAGGAAAATCGATTGTATCATTGTTAAAAATTACCAGTTTATCTGTTAAGCTATCTATCTGAGGATATGGCCATGAAGGATAGCCCCAGATTTTTCCATTTTTTTGACCTATACCAGCAGGCTGTCGGTATCCAAGAGAGAGCGTTAATTTAATATCATTTGGAAAGGAGAGAAAACATTGTTCGTTAAATTCACCGGAAAAATGTTTTAAATCTCCTGTGCCAATTGAAAATGAGTTTTCGAAGGATGTCTCATTCTCTTTACGTGTTACAATATTTATAACTCCGGCAATAGCTCCGGAGCCGTAGGTTAGGCCTGCCGGCCCTCTAAGTACTTCGATACGTTCAATATCATTAAGGCACCCAAGTTCCATCTCAGTAATGGCACCATCACGGGATTGCAAATTCTGTTTAACACCATTGATAAGAAAAATGAACTTATCATTAATATCACTGGCAACTCCACGCATTCCCCATATTGTGCCGTACCACTTATTTATCATATATTGAAACCCCGGCACATAGATTTCTAAAGCTTCAGTCAAATGACGGGCTCCACTCGATAAAAGCTGCTGCCGTGTAATGATTGTCAAACTCATAGGAGCGGTAAACACATCAAAACCCGGGATGTTTGTACCGGTTATCTGTTTCGTCGTGTCATACACGTCAACCCCCATAAGGGAAACTATACTGCTGCCCGTTTTAGGTGTGAGTAGGATGGAACCTGAGTCCTGCTGTGCAAGACAAAATGACAGTAAGAATAATATGGGAATATAGAATTTAAAATTCATGCCCATTGAACAACCTTAATGTTCAGAATGAAATGACAATCCATCTTTTTTTGATGTTTTAAGGCATGGATTCACACCTTTGGCGCACTTCGCCCGCCAAAAACATGCGCGGTGTAATCCTCAGCAAGGGGGAAATGACGTTTCCGGCCAGGCACTATTTATACTAAATCTATAATGGTCCAAATATACGTGAATTTGATGTTATATTTAGTTTCAATTAAAATTTGCAAAATCAATTGATGATGAAAATCTGAATTTCGTAACGGTAAATATGTCTGATAGTATTGTAGACACTACAGTTACAAGAAATAAATATACCTATTATCAGTGCCCTTATAAATATACCATCCTCAATTTTATGTTCAAAGGTGGTACCAGTCTTCTTCTACTTCCTTACTATCGTCTTCAACGGCCGCAAAGCGCCTTCAATTGAGCTGGTAAGCGCGGTATTTTTGTCAAGAGAGGAGTAGGCGAAATCCGAGGACCAGACCGTTGTATTATTATTAGCATCGACAAGCCGAAGTTTCACGCCCACATAGGCGTCGGTATATTTGATCTCTTTAGCACGAGTTATCGTGCCGTTGTAACTCGATGATTTCCCGGAGTTTTCGATACCGTCGGCATTATCCGCAGCTTCGTAGGCTGACTGGTTTGCGAGCGGATCAGGACCTTTGTCTTCAACGATAATGGTGTATGGTTGAGTACGGCGCTCATTGTATTCGGTAATTGAGCAGATCATGATTGCGTCATGTGCCATCTGCTTCACCACAATTTTAAATCCCAGACCCTTCAGTTGACGTTCAAGCGCTTCCCTGACAATATTTCCGGAGCCTTGCGCATTGAGGTAATCATGAATGTTTTCAACAGCGATAGATCTGATACCGGAAAAATTATATCCTGATTTTAATGTAACCGTACTTTCCGGCTCGCCACAGGAGATGAAAAGTACCGAACAGATAATGAGAAGATGATAGTAACGCATTTTACTCTTCCTTTAAAAATTCGAGATGGTTTTTAGCTTCAACAAACAGCTTGGTGCCGTGCGAATACTTTTGGCATTTTTTCCAGGCCTCTAAAGCACTTTTAGTATTATTCTGCTCCTCATAGAGTTGCGCGGCCAATTGATAGTATTCTCCTTTGTCACCCTGCGAACCGATTGCTTTCTCAATGTACTGCAGGGCACTGCTGTGTTTTCCCTTCCGGGTAAGAAGAATTGCTTTTACATAGTTTGCCCGGTCATCGTTAAAATGTTCTTTCAGATACGGTGCGAGTAGAGCATCTGCCTCATCATATTTTTCATTATTCACCAGATCAATCGCCTGGCTCAATTCGGATTGGCCAAAACAGAACCCTGCCAGAGTAAATAGAAATAAAAGTATTTTATTCATTGTGAACTTATCTTTCATGGAGATAATTTCTCAGATAATAAAAATAGTATTTATCGCAACTATCCAGGTTAGAATCTATATAACAAATAGAAAAGATTTCTGAATAATAATCCTGCAACCAAATATGCAGTCTAATTTGACGCAAAAAAGTCCTTAAAAACATCAACCACCCTTCTCATATCTTCTTCATAAACATCCATATGGGTTACCAGCCGGAGTGGAAAATCATTGTACGTAAGAACATTTGATTTTCCCAGATGCTCAAGGAGCGGTGAAAAGATTGCGTCTGCAACTGATACGAAAACCATGTTTGTCTGAACAGTGGCTGGATCTATAATTACTTCGTCAATTTCAGCGAGGCCGTCAGCTAAAAATGCAGCATTTGCATGGTCCTCAGCAAGCCGGTTGATATTGTTCTCGAGCGCATAAATTCCCGCTGCCGCGATAATCCCTGCCTGCCGCATACCGCCGCCAAGCATCTTGCGCCATTTGCGGGATTCCCGTACCTGTTCCCTGCTTGCACAGAGCAGGGAGCCGACCGGCGCCCCAAGTCCCTTTGACAGGCAGATGGAGATTGAGTCGAAATGAGAGGATATCTCCTTAAGGTCAATCTGCTGTTTGACCGCAGCATTAAAAATCCGGGCACCGTCAAGATGGGTTGCCAGCTTATGCTTCCGGGCAAAAACGGTAGCTTCCCGTAAATAGTCCAGCGGCAGGACCTTTCCTTCCAGCGTGTTTTCAAGGCAGAACAGGCGTGTGCGTGCATAATGAAAGTCATCAGGTTTAATAGCTCTTGCGACCTTGTCAAGGTCAAGTGTTCCATCCGGTTCTAATTCCAGCGGCTGCGGCTGTATACTGCCCAGTACTGCGGCACCGCCACCCTCATATTTATAGGTATGAGCATGCTGGCCCACGATGTATTCATCACCGCGCTGGCAATGGGTTATTACGCCAAGCAGATTACTCTGTGTGCCACTGGTCGCAAATATGGCATCCTCGGTGCCGAGCATTTCAGCAGCAAGTTGTTCCAGGCGGTTTACCGTCGGGTCTTCACGGACAACATCATCGCCGACTTCAGCCTCGGCCATTACTTTTCTCATGGCTTGTGAAGGTTTGGTGACGGTGTCACTGCGTAGGTCAATGGGTTTCATGATATATTTCTCTCCCTGTAATAATTGTTTATTTGTGTGTATGCAATTTGATCGCATGTTAGAGTAAAATAATAAATAAACACACTGTTATATTATCACTCTGTTTTAAGTAAAAAACAAATCCCGATTTTATTCAAATCGGGATTATTTATATAAAGAGGTATCGTGTGTAGCTTCATACATTTTAAAAATTAAGTTAGGTACTAAGTACATCCTTTATCCTGGTCAAAGCCCAGTCAATTTCTTCTTTCGTGATCATCAGGGGCGGTGCGAAGCGGATAACATTCTCATGAGTTTCTTTACACAATATACTCTTATTCTGTAATGCTTCGCAGAAATGCCGTGCTCCGCCGGCTTCGTCGGTTAATACAACGCCTATTAAAAGGCCTTTCCCACGGACTTCCTTTATATAGGGACTGTCTAGCCGTTTCAATTCCGTCATGAAATAGTCGCCAAGTGTGGCAGCATTTTCGATCATGTTTTCTTCGATAAGAACACGTATAGCTGTTCGTGCTACCGCGCATGCCAGAGGGTTTCCTCCAAAGGTACTGCCGTGGTCGCCCGGCATAAAAACGCCAAGGATTTCATTGTTGGATAATACCGCTGATATCGGATAAAAACCACCTGAAAGGGCTTTTCCTATCAGGGTTACATCCGACTCGATACCTTCATGCTGCTCAGCAAGCATCTTTCCGGTCCGTCCCAGCCCGGTCTGTATTTCATCAAAGATCAAAGCCATATTATGCTCGTTGCAGATCCTGCGAATATCCTTTAAATAGCCATCAGGTGGAACCACAACACCGGCTTCCCCCTGAATAGGCTCGACGAGAAAGGCAACGGTATTCGGTGTTATTGCCTCTTCAAATGCAACAGCGTCGCCATAGGGGATTATTTTAAAGCCGGGTGCAAAAGGGCCGAATCCATTTCGGTAATCCTCTTCACTGCTGAATCCGATAATCGCCAGGGTACGTCCGTGAAAGTTGCCTTCCGCAACTAGTATTTCCGCCTTGCCGTCAGGTATTCCCTTGGCCTGATATCCCCATTTTCTGACCGCTTTGATAATCGTTTCCACAGCTTCGGCGCCACTGTTCATTGGCAGTACTTTATGGGAATTGGTGGCTTCACAGATTTCTTTATAAAAGAGGCCAAGCTGATCATTACGGAATGCCCGTGAAGTAAGGGTCAATTTCTGTAGTTGCTCCTGCATTGTTTTCTGTATCTTTGGATGGCAGTGTCCCTGGTTAACCGCAGAATAGGAGGATAAACAGTCCATATATTTATTGCCCTCAACATCCCAGACCCAGATACCTTCACCACGGCAGAGCACCACGTCAAGCGGTTTGTAATTTTTTGCGCCGTACTTGTCTTCCAGTGCAATATAATCAGCAGTTTTAAAAGATTCTTGACTCATGTAATTCTCCTTAAAAGTCACCTTCGGTAAATTGTGCTATTAATTACCCTACTGGATAATATAGTATTAAAACAGGATGCTTGCACATAATTTATGAATGTAATTAATGAAAAAGCAAAAAAGTTATACCGGAAATGAATAAAATGTTGATATTGTGGAAAAATTATGCATTATATGTAAAATTGGTTTATTTTCCTCGTTTTCCGAGGAACGTTGCTATAAGGGCACTGGTTGAACAATCGTGAATACCTACCGTATTCTCATTTAATTCGGATAAAATCGCTTTTGCCAGGACTTTCCCGAGTTGGACTCCCCATTGATCATAGCTGTTTATTTTCCAGATAACACCCTGGGTAAAAATCTTATGTTCATATAACGCAATAAGTGATCCAAGATTCCTGGGGGTCAGTTTGTCAATGAGGATACTATTTGTCGGATTGTTTCCTTCAAAAGTTTTATGCGGTGTAAGGAGTGCAATATCTTCTTTTGCTGCGCCGGATTCTTTCAACTGTTTTACTACGGTTTCTTTGTCAAGGCCAAAAGCCAATGCTTCAGTTTGTGCGAAGTAGTTGGCCATAAGCTTATTATGATGATCTCCCAGAGGATTAAGCGAGGTAATAAAACCGATAAAATCAGCGGGGATTTTTTTCGTACCCTGATGAATGAGCTGATAGAAGGCATGCTGTCCGTTGGTGCCCGGCTCCCCCCATATAATCGGGCCGGTGTGATACTCGACACGATTTCCGTCTCTGTCAATTGTTTTACCGTTACTTTCCATATCTCCTTGCTGAAAATAAGCTGCAAAACGGTGGAGGTACTGGTCATAGGGGAGTATTGCATGTGTTTCAGCGTTAAAAAAATTGTTGTACCAGATACCAAGCAGAGCCAGAATAAGAGGCATATTCCGGTCAAAAGGGGTAGTATAAAAATGCCGGTCCATTTGATATGCTCCTTCGAGAAGCTCTTCAAACCGGGTAAAGCCCAGACGGATAGCTATGGAAAGGCCGATTGCAGACCAGAGAGAGTAACGGCCACCGACAAAATCCCAGAATGCAAACATATTTTCAGGATTGATACCAAACCTGGACACCTCTTCACGGTTGGTAGACAGGGCGGCAAAGTGGTTCGCAACAGCAGCATCACCCAGCTTTTTAACGAGCCAGGATCGGGCGGAATTCGCATTTGTCATGGTTTCCTGTGTTATAAAAGTCTTTGAGGCAACAAGAAAAAGGGTTGTTTCAGGATCAACAATTTTAAGAATTTCAGCTATGTCGGTACCGTCAACATTTGAAACAAAGTGCGTTTTGGGCCCATCTGCATAGTATTTTAAAGCTTCACAGACCATTTTGGGGCCGAGATCTGAACCGCCAATGCCGATATTAACAACATCCGTGATTTTTTTTCCTGTTGCTCCAAGCCAGGTGCCATTACGGACTGAATCAGAGAAGCTTTTAATTTTTTCCAAAACCGCATTAATCTGTGGCATGACATCATTTCCATCAACAATAATCGGGTCATTGGAACGATTTCGTAAAGCAATATGCAGCACGGCTCTCCTTTCTGTCCAGTTTATTTTCTCCCCGGAAAACATCCTTTGACGGTATTCCTCAACTCCTGAAGCCCTTGCCAGATCGAATAATAGAGACATCGTTTCTTCGGTGATACTATTTTTTGAGTAGTCCAGAAGTAGTGAATGGTACGTTGCTGAGAATTTCTTAAATCTTTCCACATCTTTGAACAAATCTTTCAGATGAACCGATTTCATTTTTTTATAATGTTCTTCGAGCGCGAGCCACTCTTTTGATGATACTAATTTCGATTCATTCTTTTGAATGATATCCATAGTTTCATCCTCCCGTAGCAAAAAAAATGTAAATTTCCGATTGCCTGTTATACAAAATATACAACAGTAAATATTACAATCCTACCTGTTGTTATGCAATAACTAATAATTCCAAATAACAGTTTATTCTTACCACTCCCAATCCTTTTTGAAAGGATAAACTCTGCGGAGTGAGGATTTCTTTCTATACCTCGGAAGTATATTATTTTATAATTGTTTACTATTTCGTTTACCATTGAGTTATATTGAACTATATGAGGTCCTCATCCTATTCCCACCTTTATTTCTTCCCTCTCCCAAGTTTTGAAGAATTAAAGTTATAGGGTGGGGATTTCTTTTTTATAAGCAGCCATGCTCGAGTTTTCTGTGCTTTCTATCGTCCTCGTCGTCCTCCTCCTCATTCTCGCCCTCGTCTTCTCGTCTTTTTTATCCGGAACTATGCATAACCACTTGCCCGGATGATACAATTAAAAGCAAAAAAATCACAAAAATTTAGCACTTTGCTTTGGATAATTATTAATTTAAACTACTGACACCACCTATATAACCGACATTATATATCTAGCTCTAGCGTTCTGGGGGAGTTTATGGCAAGACTGGTTGCCTTATCTTGTTTTATTCTGCTTGCGTCCTGCACACTGTTGGATGATGAAAACAAGTGGGCTAATGCACTTGATCAACAGGGTGTCAATTGGCATCCGCCGCATGTTATTGCAATGGAAGACACCTCGGTTTTTATCAGGGATACGGTTTACATTCTGGTAGAAGGAATTGATACCGGCAGGACTATCAGCAAATTTCAGTGGTCGCTCGATCATGGGAAAACCTGGACACATGAAAGTGACGTCAATGGTATATTGGAATGGTATTTCGATAAAGGCGATGTCGGGGTCCATGTATTCTGGGTACGGGCCATTGATAATGATAGTATTGTATCAGAGTACCCTGACAGTGTCACCATAACTGTTAAACTCGGTATACCGACTATTGATTCCATTTCCGACACGGTGGTTGCTATCAAAGATACCGTGATACTGCGGATAAAAAGTAGTGATACAAATGGTGTTATCATAAAACATTGTTGGTCCGTAGATAATGACAGCACCTGGATTTATGAAACAGATGCCGACGGTACATTCAAAACATACTTCCCGTTGGGCAGCGATGGATCCCATCCATTCTGGGTAAAAGCAGTCGATGATGATACCCTGGAATCCGAACCGATGAAATTTAACGTTGAAGTAAAATTATTCAAACCGAACGTTATTCTCAAGGATAAGGAACAGGTGAATATCAATGATACCATCACCATTACGGCAACAGGAAGTGATGAAAACGGCGAGGTGGTTCGCTATCTCTGGGCTCTGGATGGCACGAATTTTACCGAGACAACGACAGAAGCCGCTGTCGATCTTGTCTATGCTGATAGTGGGTCTAATACGATTCGGGTCGTAGCAGTTGACGATGACGGTTTCGTTTCAAATCCGGCCCAGACCTCCGTGAATGTAACACTCGACCCGCCAATCCTGACTCCGGTCAGCAACAGCTTTGTCTCACAGCTTGATACCGTGAAAGTGGAAGTGACCGCGGAGGATACCAATGCCACCGGATCGATTGAAAAGTATTACTGGGACACCGGCGGAAACGGGTGGGATGACAGCACTGACAGTGACACGCCTTCTTATTCGTTTGCCTATCCGGACGGTGGCCCGCTCACGGTGATATGGGGAGCCCGTGATGATGATAACCTTCTGAGCACCGATACGTTTTATATTCTTTTTAACCGGATACCTGATTCCGTTACCATGCTTGAGCCGGTCGATAATGCCAAGGCCTCCTTTAAAGAATTTGATACCGCCAGTGTTACCGGCAGTATTGTAATGCGTTTCAGTGGCAGTGATCCTGATGGCACTGTCGATACCTTAACCTATACGCTTTTCCTGGGGGAAGACATCAACACTCTTGAGGAAATTTACAAAGGGCAAGACACCGTGTTTACAAAAGATAAAATAGACACATCAACAACCTATTACTGGAAATTGAAGGCATGCGATTTGTATGACGACAGTGCGGTAAATACCGGTAAGTTTACCACTCCCTATATTGATATGATACCGCCGGAACTCACCCTTAAGGGAGACAATCCGATTATGTTGACATTGGGCGTCAAATTTAAAGTTCCGGGCGCAACAGCGATAGACAATTTAGATGGAGACATAAGTGATAAAATAACTGTCAGCGGCGAGGTTAATACCTCAAAAGCCGGCACCTATGAGCTGACGTACCATGTGGCGGACAGTACCGGGAATGAAGCCGGTATTACACGGGAAGTGATTGTCGAGGATTATATCCTGCTTGAAGACTTTGAAAGGGGACTTCCCAATCAGACCGCATTCGG
>JAUVGS010000372.1 GCA_030593665.1 Chitinivibrionales bacterium
CGCTTGATGAGGTCTATAATCTTGCAGTTGAATTACAGCAGCAGGGCAAAGAAGCTGAAGCTGAGGCACTGTATAAAAAAATAGTTGCGAAGGATGGTCGCTACTATCGGGCGTGGAATAATCTCGGTGCTATTTACGGCGCACGCAGTGATCTCGAAGAAGCAATAGACTGTTATAAAAATGCCGTTTCCCGCAGGGCGGATATTGCTGACGGGTATGCGAACCTGGTGAATATATACATCGCTATGGAAGATTTAAAGAAGGCTGAAAAGTGGCTAACCAAAGGTAGAAAGCATAATCCGGATAGTGATGTTTTAAACCGGATGGAAAAGATGCTTGGTGAGGCGAAGAAGAATGCTGATAAATAGTGTCTGTCCGAAAACGTCATTATTCCTGTGTATACAGAAATTTATTCATGATTAGAATAAACTCCTTGCTGCTAATCTTTTTTAGCCTGTTCCTGGTTTCAAATCCGGCGGCCCGGGACAGCAGCCGAATAATCGGCAACTGGTTGACTGAAAATGGACGGGCAATTTTTCAGATTTACGAGAAAGACGGAAAGTATTTCGGGAAACTTGTCTGGTCTGAATCTCCTGATGGAATAGACGAGAACAATCCGGATGAAAGTCTGCGTGATAGAAAAACACTGGGACTGGATTTATTGACCGGTCTCGTGTATAATCAAAAGCGTGAGCGTTGGGATCGCGGCAAAATTTATAATCCTGAGGACGGTCATACCTATTCCAGCCACTGTACCATTTCTGATGATGGAACCAGGCTCTATTTCAGAGGTTTTTTAGGTATCAGCCTTCTTGGCAGAACCCAGACCTGGACTCGCGTTGAAAAAATACCTGCAATTGATACTACAACAGCTAATTCTACAAAATAGAATAAATTTCCTTCGTAGCATGATTCCTCTCGCCAATAAAATATCCGGCAATTGCATATATCCTCTCTAAATACCCCTATCCGAAATTATATTTTTTATGCTCAATCTTTATAGGATAATACATTCTGCATGCAGTATCATTTTTAGGAGGCACACATGGATTTCATGGACTCGGTTCTTATTATAGGCGGCGGTGGTCGCGAGCATGCGTTGCTGAAAGCTCTGTTGCGATCGGATCGTCCGTTATGTACCTTTGCCTATCCCGGTAATGCGGGTATGGAAAATGATGGATGTATGATTGTTGACAGGCCGATAGAAACATGGGGAGACCTTGCTGACTGGGCGGTTGAGAATGAGATTGATTTAACGGTTGTTGGTCCTGAAATTCCGCTTGTTGAAGGTATCGTTGAAACGTTTCAAAATGTCGGTCTTTCTATTTTTGGCCCTACCAGGGCGGCTGCGCAGATTGAAGGAAGCAAGCATTTTTCCAAAAACCTCATGAAAAAATACAATATCCCAACTGCGTCATTTGAATCATTTACCGATAAAAAGAGTGCGTTACAGTACCTGAAAGAGGAGGGTGCCCCAATCGTGGTAAAGGTAAGCGGCCTTGCTGCGGGGAAAGGTGCCATTGTGTGCGATACTATAGAAGAAGCAGAAGAGGCATTGACACAGATATTTGATGAAAAGGCTTTTGGTGAGGCCGGCTCAACCGTGGTTCTTGAGGAGAAGATGATTGGTGAAGAAGCCTCTGTATTTGCATTGACCGATGGCAAAGACTATAAAATATTACCGGTAGCACAGGATCATAAACCTGTTTATGACGGCGACAAAGGACCGAATACCGGCGGTATGGGTGCCTACAGTCCCGCACCGCTGGTAGATGACACGCTTCTTGAACAGATAGAGCGTGTAATTATTAAACCGACACTCGACGCAATGGCTGAGGAAGGCACCCCTTACCAGGGCCTGCTGTACGCCGGGTTGATGATTACTGAAGACGGCCCGAAAGTGATTGAATACAACTGCCGATTCGGTGATCCTGAAACCGAAGTAGTGTTGCCCCTTGTTGAATGCGACTGGTTTGAAGTCCTCGCATCATGTACGAACGGCACGCTCGCTTCAGTAAATTGGAACATACGCCCCGGTTCATGTGTCACTGTTGTGTGTGTGTCGGGAGGGTATCCGGGTACGTATGAAAAAGGCAAGGTGATTTCCGGTATTGATAAAGCTGAACGTAATAAAACCAATGTTGATATTTACCATGCCGGAACCAAACGCAATAATGACGGTGAGCTGGTTACAAACGGCGGCAGGGTATTGACCGTGACTGCCTGGGCTGATTCGCTTGAGGACGCGATAGCCACTGCCTATGAAAATCTGGCGTATATTGATTTTGAGGGAAAATATTTCAGACGGGATATCGGTGTAAAAGGTCTTGCACGGATAAACAAATAGGGTAATCCATTAATAAGGAGGCGCGTTTTGAGTGGTAAAGTTGCTATTGTTATGGGATCAAAATCTGATACGGCGGTTGCTGGAAAAGCAGAGAAAATACTGGAAGAATTCGGCGTTGAATTTGAGACATTCGTTATTTCCGCACATCGTAATCCGAATAAAATAAAAAACTTTGCACAGACCGCTGAGGAAAACGGATTTTCCGTGATAATTGCTATTGCCGGTCTGGCAGCACATCTTCCCGGTGTACTGGCAAGTCTGACCGTACTGCCGGTTATCGGCGTGCCTGTTGAATCAGGGCCGCTACGCGGACAGGATGCATTGTATGCTATTGTACAGATGCCTTCCGGTATCCCCGTTGCAGCAGTTGGTATAAATAATGCTAAAAATGCAGCTTTATTTGCGGTGCAGATCCTGTCTACGCGGGACGTTATGCTGTGCGGCGCTATGAAAGAATACCGGAAGCAGTTTGGTGACGATGAAGCCTGAACGGCTTGATTTAGAGGAAATTCTTTTGAGCGACCAATCATCTGAACCGTATGTTCGGATGGTTGAAAAAATTCGGCAGGAAGCGCTTTTTGTCTACCCTACAGAAACTATTTACGGTATTGGCGGTATCGCGTCAGACCGGGTAAGGGAGAAGATATATCTGGTAAAAAAGCGAAAACCGGGGAATCCGTTGATTCTTATTGCCGGCAATGTTACAATCTTCTCAGAGAATAATGTTGTTTTAAATAAACGGGCTGAATTGCTGGCTGAAGCATTCTGGCCCGGTAATCTGACTCTTATACTACCTGTTGCCGGTTCAAGTAAAACAGTGGCTGTCCGTGTCTCAGATCATCCTTTT
>JAUVGS010000530.1 GCA_030593665.1 Chitinivibrionales bacterium
GCAGGTATTCCATACTCTTTTGCAAGAACAACATCAATATCATGCAGCGCCTGAGTCATGATAAAATCCATGATTTGAGAAAGCTCTCGAATAACATATTCCGGGTCATGCTGAAACACCTGTTTGCGACGATCAAAACGACGCATATATACCATGCGGTTATCACTGAGTCTGGTAAGCTGGAATCTGAGTGCCAGATGGGCAAACCAGACATCATCGCTGTCATACTCCTCAATCGCCTCAATATGCCCGGATAATTCATAATCAGGGCGTGCACCTTCATCAAATCGTCGGACAACATGGCTGACAATGCGGGATGATGCCAGATGTTTATGCACCACATCGGTAATCATACGAATCGGTTTTACCGCCCACACCTTGAAAAAGTAGTACTGCAATTGAAACGGGCTTTTACGATACACGATCTGTGGCCGTGCATAGGCCTGTTCAATACTAAACTCTTTCACCCGGACAGTATAGGGATAGGGATTTTCATACGCTCTGGTTTTCAGTGGTTCAGGCTCATAATTGATAATATAAAACTTTTTAATCGGCACATTCCCGCAACCGGACAGGCACAATATACTCAGCAGTACCGGAAAAAATCCGAATAACAATTCTCTTCTCATTTAATTCTCCGCTGTTTCTGGGGATCACCCCTTATAATAAGCGATGGATTTTCCATAAGCAGTTTCGACAATTCATTTACATTCTCAAGTGCTTCACGGAGATTCTCCATTGATACGGTAATATCCTCTCGACTCTGTTTTATCGTTAAGTCCAGGTTCTGTGACAGGTTTTTCATAGCTTGAGCCGTAGAATCTATATGGGTCATGATTTCAGCTAACTGGCCAAAGTCAACATTCTGATCGATTTTACCGGTAATGGATTGAACGTCACTGGAAATACCTTCAACCTTATGCATCGTCCTTTTCGTTGAAGCTACAATAGTCTTAATATTCGGACTCATATCTGCAATAAACGTTCGTGCAGTATCAGTTAACTCCTGTACATTTTCAAGAATCTTCTTGATCGACGCAAGGCTGTCCGGATGGGTGAGTATATTCAAATGGTTTAATAAAAGTTCTACTTTACCGACAATAACTTCTGCTTTACCACTTATCGCATGCAACAGAGACGGCTTTGATGGTATTTCCGAGCCCTCTTTCAGGACAGTCGCATCAGGACTGCCACCGGTTATTTCAATATAGAGTAACCCGGTAATTCCCATGAGCCCGGTCCTGGCCCGCATACCTTCGGTAACAGCAATTTTCCCGCGGTCAATGCGATAGACCACTCTTACTTTAGTAAAATCATCCGGATCTAAAAGGATTTTTTCAATATTACCAATTTTTACACCGTTATATTTTACTTCCGCGCCATCCACGAGTCCGGAAATAGATTCCCCGCCGCCAAAAATGGAGTAATAGATTTCTGTTCTGTCTTTAAGCTTGAAACCTATAGGAATCGCTATAAAAGCCACTATCAAGAAACATCCCAGTATCATAAAAAAACCAAGCCGTGCGCGTTGTGACTGTGAAATACTCATTATGTATTCTCCACATGAAAGAGTGGTGCGATACCGCTTGAAACAGTCTCCTGATCAGCAGCTTTCCTTTTGAAGAAATCAAACACCGGTCCTCCCTCAATTTTACGGGCGTCATCAAGAAGCCCGTCAAAAAGAAGCCGTCCTCTGTCAAGAAATATAATTTTATCCGCGATCTTTTCGATAGAAAGAAGTTCATGCGTGATCACTACAATAGTAATTCCGAGCGTTTCTCGTATTTTCAGAAGTAACTCATCAAGGCCGTTTGACGTTACCGGGTCCAACCCCGCTGACGGCTCATCACAGAAGAGCAGCGGCGGGTCCATGACCAACGCCCGCGCCATGGCAACCCGTTTACGCATACCGCCGGAAAGCTCCTGGGGGTACAGGTCTGCGGCATGCGGCAGGTCA
>JAUVGS010000394.1 GCA_030593665.1 Chitinivibrionales bacterium
GAGAACCTATTGCATCGATAAAAAACATCGCTTCGGTGTTTGCCAGAACCGTATCATCCAACGGATCAACCGTAATCCCAAATACATTCAGAACAATCTCATTCGAGGTATCTTTTCCATGTATATTTTCCACCCGGACACGAAAGGTATCCGCGTCGGCAATACTGACCGACGTAATAGTAAAGGTATCCGCATCACCACCGACTACTGTCCATGCACCGCTATTTTTCTTCTGCCATTCACGCGTTGGGGCGGGTTGCCCGCCTGATACGACACTGAAAATAACCGAGCCTCCGACAGACGCCTCACGCGGTGTTACCGGCTCTGTTGAGATAGTTGCCCCGGAAGATGCATATAAGGTAGCTTCAGCACTCTGATCGGTTGAACTATTGTACCCGGTTACGGTACATCTGAAACGATACCCATCATGGCTTAACTGGACATTGGAGTGAGTATAAGAAGGATTATCACTTCCCACATTACTCCACGTTGATCCGTTATGCATCTCCCACTGATACGAAAGCGGAGCCGTGCCGTTTGCAGTTACGCTGAAGAGAGCATCTGCGCCAACCGATGCAGACACATCATCAGGATCGTCTGTGATCGTAGCCGGCGCATAAACAGTTAATACAGCATCATCCGAAGTAACCGTTCCTTTGGTATTGGTTACATCAACGGAATAGATACCGGCATCACCTAAGGCAACACTCGGAATCGTGTATATACTTGATGTAGCACCACTGATATCAGAACCATTCTTTTTCCACTGATAACCGCTAATTGCAGGGTCGCCTGTCGCTGTGACGGAAAAGTTGACGGATTGCCCGACCGCTTTTGTAGCACTGGACGGATGGGATGTTATTTCGGGAGGAGTCTCTCCATCCTCCCAGGAGATATTTCTGAATTCAAACTCACTTCCCCATGTACCATTAACAACTCCATATCCGATCTTTCCGGATGCATGACTATTATCTGAAAAAGTCCCTTTTTTTACACCATTAATGAAAAAATCAAATGTGCCTCCACTCATTTCAATTTTAAGAGTATATTGAGTCTGAGCGGCTAAACCTAAAGAAGTAACGACAGTTGTACCGCTGGAAGAAGCTATTGTGTTTTCCAAGACCTTGATAGTACCATTGTCAAAAAAATATGCATAATAGAATGAATTTGAACCGGTCCATCTGAAAATTACACCAACACTATTTGCATACCATTGGTTAAGTACAAATTCCAATTCAAGAGTACCTGAATTGCTGCAATCGTAATCATTAATTATCTGTCCGCTGGCATCCGTTCCGTTATGGGCTTTTAACGCCCCTCCCGTTTCCGTCCATCTGTCAGTAATAGTAACCCCATTGCCGCTTGACCATGTCACACCATTCGGTCCGGTAGCTACATTACCATTTCCATGATCATCGGTAAAACCGGCACCAAAGCCGCTTACCGTCAATCCAATAATAAATAAAAATAGAAAAGAATTAATTCTGCGGATGCAAAGCGAAGATACACTTTTTTTAACCTCGGCAGCACGCGGGATAAACATACATTCTCCATTCGGTACTTCTGAAACTTACAGATGTTCTGGTATACTCCCCCTCCTCATGAATCTCCCCGGAAAATTTAATTGGTTAAATAAACAGTTATAATTATAGTCGTAATTTAAATAAACCAGGTTTCTTATTATCAAATTTTATTATAATGAATATCTATATAGATTATATCACTAACGCAGATAAACTGCAAGTAAGTACCTTCACGAAAATATTTTCTAAGGTACTAAATATCTCATTAGACCACTTTTTTAATGATTTTTTACGTTATCAATAATGGCCACAAAGGAACGAAGACACTACGAAAATCGCTTCAGCTAAGTGTCTATTATTTCTTTCATACGCATCTGAAATTAAGACTGAACCATATCACATAAGCGGGAATGACATATTCAGACTGTCGTAATCCTGATCGTAATCTATCGGGAAAGAATCAAGAATAAGAGGAAGATGATTAAGATAAAGATTAAGGCTTATTTAATACAGGTCAACCGCTTCTTCCCGCCATACACGACTTTCCCGGCTTTATTCTTCGCTGTCATGCGCATGATATACACACCTGCCGGTAAAACGCCGTGCTTAAGGCTGCTCCTGCCGTCAAAATGGAAGATATGGTCACCCGGGTAGAGATGTTTACGCTCTATACCCTTCCACAACTGCTGGCCGCGAAGATTATACAGGGTAAGGTGTACCTCTTTTATGCCCATTGGCAGGCGATAGTGTATCTTGATACGGCCGTTAAACGGATTCGGGTACGCTTTTACAAACTTCAACGGCAGATAGTTCTTGATCAATGACTTCATGTAATCATCAGTACCAATGACAACTATCCGGGTAGTACTGCTCTTCGGATTAACTTTAATCTTTGCAGTACTCGTATTGGTATACTCAGTATAGGTCTGTGTTGCCTGGTCGAGTATCTTTGCGGTAAAGCCTTCGGGTACTGCGTCCAGATTATCAAGAAAGTATTCTATCTCAGTTGTCTTATCGCCGTTATTGGTAAAACCTATCTCAAACGAGATACCGCCATCCTTAAGACTCGGCTGCAGAGACCAGCCGCTGAGTTTATTCCTGTGCGTATCACGTATACCGACCTGCACTGAACTCATGGTCGGCGGCATAAAACCAAACTGCCGGTCACTTGATTTACTCTTGCGATAACCGCACCTGATGCGCCGGAAAAAAGCATTCTCGCCTGCTCCGTGATTCTTCCACATGAAATGGACCTGCCAGGAGTGCGCTGAGTGAGTTGCCTCGCGTCTCTTTGCACTCGCATACCGGGACAGCGGTAAGGAAACCGGCGGTATCTTCAGCACAACCGTGGTAGAACAGTGGTTATAGAAAGTATACCCGTCATTCTCCTGGCCTGTCTGCATAGTATCAATCATATCCACGATGTTGTCCAGACTGGCAACATAGATCTCGATTGCCTCATAAATAATCCCTGATTTCCGCCAGTGGTATATTTCCAGAG
>JAUVGS010000067.1 GCA_030593665.1 Chitinivibrionales bacterium
GCGGAGGCAGTCGATTTCAATGGAAAGAGGCGGCGGGCGGATTCGAACCGCCGCATAGGGGTTTTGCAGACCCCCGCCTTAACCTCTTGGCTACACCGCCGTCAAGGTCAGGTCTACTGGAGCGGAAGACGGGATTCGAACCCGCGACAACCACCTTGGCAAGGTGGGGCTCTACCACTGAGCTACTCTCGCAAGTGGTATCAAAAAATAGTATCATTTTGAAGTTAAAGTCAATACTAATAATATACTGCATATCTACTTAAAAAGTTTGTAACCGTTCACAGGTCTCGGGTTCAAAGGTTAAAAAAACGCAGAATGCCCCTCACCCGGATAGTCTTTGTAAAAACCACGAAGCTTACTGTCCAACAACTATTAGTCCGGATTCCAACTCTGCGCAGTGGTGAGAATGAATGTGATAAACGCCATCATACCGAGTGCGGTGCGTACCTGATAGCGATACTTAAAATTGCGTCGAACTATGTTGATTTTTTCTGTCTTCTTTATATCTGATTCCGCTGGTAATTGTGGCAGGGCAAGCGAATCACTCCCGGTTGTATCGGTAATGATATCCTTTTCTATACTATCCTTTTGGGCGGTAACAAGCATGGTGGAATCTGCGGTAGAATCAACAAGAGTTGTATCCTGACTTTGTGCCATTGAACTTAGGCTAACTAACAATAGCGATATGATAAGGTGTAGTATTTTCATATGAAACTATGCCAGCATCTTTGAAAAAAGTGCGCTAATCTCTTTGGGATTACCTTTACCCTTCGTGGCCTTCATTGCCTGCCCCATAAAAAAGGCCATCAATCTCTTTTCCCCGGCATTAAACCGCTCGACCTCCCCGGGATGACCGGCAATAATCGTTTTAACCGTCTCCTCTAAAGCAGAGGTGTCGGATATCTGTTTCAGCCCCATCTCCTCTATAAGCACTGCTGGTTCTTTACTATCCTCTTCCATGCGGTCAAATACCCTTTTTGCGGCATTTGTTGAAACCGCACCTTCTATGACGAGGGTCAATAATACTCCCAGCCGCTGCGGTGTCACTGCAAGCTTATCCACTTCGATCTTTTTCTCTTTGCAGATTCGCAGCACCTCCCCCATCACCCAGTTTGCAGCCAATTTCGCATCGCTGCAATACGAAAGAATCCCTTCATAATACTCCGCGACAGGACGTGCATCAGTCAAAACCCGTGCATGTTCGTCACTAAGGCCGTATTGAGCCATAAACCGGGCGTATCGTGCTTTCGGCATCTCGGGCATATGTTGTTTCACCTGTTCCACCCATGAGCTTTCTACCAGTAACGGTACCAGATCAGGTTCCGGGAAATAACGATAATCATGCGCATCTTCCTTTGACCTGAGTGAATAGGTCGCATTCTTCTGCGCATTCCACTCCAGTGTCTCCTGTATAACAGTATCACCGGAGGTAATAACATCGACCTGCCGGCTGAATTCATACTCCACGGCTTTCTGCAACGCACGGAATGAGTTAAGGTTTTTCACCTCGGTTCTCGTACCCAATGCTGTCTGCCCCTTCGGCCGAACAGACAGGTTAACATCAAAACGCATATTCCCCTGTTCCAGATTGCAATCGCACACACCGGTATACTGCAGTATCTGCTTTACTGACTGGCCGTATTCGCATGCCTCTTCCGCGTTTTTCATATCAGGTTCCGATACGATCTCAATAAGGGGGGTCCCGCACCGGTTATAGTCCAACAGGGAATCAACGTCCTGGTCGTGAATCATCTTGCCTGGATCTTCTTCAATATGTACCCGCGTAATCCCGATCTTTTTTCCTGAGCCGTTTGCCCTAATCATGATAAACCCATTCCGGCAGATCGGCAGCTCATATTGGGATATCTGATACCCTTTTGGCAAATCTGCATAGAAATAGTTCTTGCGTGCAAAAATGGATTTTTCCGCAATGGTACAGTTCATGGCCAGCCCGGTAAGGATTGTCTTTTCCACCACGTTACGGTTAAGTACCGGCAGAGTTCCCGGCAAGCCAAGGCATACCGGACATACGCGCGTGTTCGGCTCACCGCCAAACCCTGATTTACACCGACAGAATATCTTTGTCGCCGTATTCAACTGTGCATGTATTTCCAGGCCGATTACCGATTCAAATTCCAACCGATCCCTCCATTTGTCTTTCGCGCTGCATCTATTCTTTTACCACCCTGAAAGCAATCTCTTTACCCCGAAGATGGTTTTCACCATAGGTTAAAGCTTCTTCTTCCTGTGTAAACCTTCCGATACGTACTTTATGGAACACGTTACCTTTCACTGTTTCTTCTTTTATCGTAACATGGCCAAAATCCTTTTTCATTTTTTTATGCAATTTTCGGGCATTCTCAGAAGATCCGAATGCACCGACCTGCAGAGTATAAAAAACACCCGATTTTTTTTTCTCCGGCTCCGGTGGCGGTTTCACTTCCTTTGCTTTAGCGGGTTCAGTCGCCTCAATAGTGCCGAAATCCTCGGTTAATTCAACATCTGCTTCTGAAAATGAGGCAGCATTTCCCTTAATTGACTTAAGCAACTCCTTTTCCAGAAGGTCGGGACACTCCTTCCCTATCTGCCCATATAAAATAGTACTGCGCACTGTATTGCCGCTATGATATGCTGCAAGGCACGCACCTGCTAACGCTGCAACAGCCCATGATTTTTTCTTCGATTCACGGGCTTTATTAAAACAATTATAGGCATCTTCATATTTACCCTGCTGATAAAAAGCGTTTCCCAGATAATAGCGAGCCCTGTTTGCCGACTTGACATTATCTTCTTTTGACACTGTTTCCAACCACAACAACTCAGCAGCACGATTATCACCTTTGTTAAAGATTGCCATAGCTTTCAGGTGCTTAACCGCACCGGCAGGCACCAGTTTTTCAGCTTTTACAAAGGCCTTTCGCGCGCCGTCATACTCCTCTTTAGCGAAATAATAGCAGCCAAGCCGGTACAATGCTTTTGAACGTAATGAACTCGATGCAGCTTTATTATCTGCTATGCTTTTGTACAGGTCACATGCCTGTAATCCATTTGTTTCTATTTTAGCATAGGCATATTGAATATCCGGAGAATTCGGGTTTTCCTTATACGCCCGGCGTATATATTGGCGTGCCTCCTCAAATTTTCCCTGTGAGAGAAGAGTGAGGCCAATAGCGGCATCAGCAGCATAAGTAGATACACTAAGAAATACGAGAAGAGAAAGAATTGATTGTTTCATGTATACAAAATAATGAATAGGTTTATATTTTCATCACACTTTTTATTATAAAATTCATGTAACTATTCACAGGATGCTAAAATTTTAGATTTTAGATTTTAACCCTGAACCCTGAACGGTTACCATTATATATATACTTCCTTATCTCTTTTTACTGTATTTTAAAACATACTATAACATTATAGAGGAAAAATATTGGACTTTTTTACTATTCTTTTTATTTCAGTTGCCCTTGCAATGGATGCCTTTGCCGTGTCAATCGCCAACGGCCTCACCATGTGTCCGCTGCATGTAAAAACTGCGTTTGTCTCATCTTTTTTATTTGGATTATTTCAGGCATGTATGCCACTTCTGGGATGGTTTTTAGGATATCAATTTAAAGGAATCATACAACCGGTTGATCACTGGATTGCTTTTGGTTTACTCAGTTTTATCGGTGGTAAGATGATCTATGAAGCTTTTTTTCTGGAAAAAGAGAAATCTAAAATACTCACGGTACGGGTACTTCTCATTCTTGCGGTTGCCACGAGTATTGATGCGTTTGCTGTCGGTATTACTTTTGCCGTGCTCCATATAGCAATTATAAAACCAATTATTATAATCGGGATAATAACTTTTCTCCTCTCTTTTCTGGGTGTATGGATCGGTTGCACGTTTGGAAAAAATCTCAGCGGCAAAGCGGAAATCGCAGGCGGGATTATTCTTATCGGGATGGGTGTAAAGCTTTTAGTCGAGCATATATATTTTACACCAACACACTAATCGTTACTGATGTTTTTTTGCAGTATATTTTTCCGTGCTCATCATCGTCTTCTTAATCTTAATCATAATCGTAATCGTAATCTATGAAACAATACACAGCATACCTGTTTGACGGCGATGGCACCTTGTATGACACTGCCGAAATGATATATCAATGCTTTTCATATTCCTGTAAAAAATTTGGAAACATTGATGTTAAGCGTGAAGAGGTGTTTTCGAATATCGGTATACCGCTCCTTCCGCAACTGGAACATTTCCTGGGTCCGTTCTCTGATGAAAAGGCTGCCGAGGTCATAACGGCACACATGGAATACCAGTCAAAAATATATAAGGATTATCTCAAACTCTTTCCCGGGGTTGCGGAAACACTCAAACAATTGAAAAAAAATGGAAAAAAACTGGGCATCGTTACCTCCCGAAAAACAAAGACGCTCACCCTCTATCTTGAAATCACTGAAATAAAGGATCTGTTTGATGTGTTGATAACACCGGAATCAACCCGGAGGCATAAACCGGAGCCGGAGCCAGCTCATGCTGCCCTGGAAGAGCTGGATTGTGATGCCTCAGAAACGTTATTTATAGGAGATTCAGTATACGATATCGCGTGCGGGGCAGGCGCAGGGACTGATACGGCGTTTGTGAGTTGGAGCTATATTCCTATTTCGTCATTAACCGTGCAGCCAACGTATATAATTAACGAAATGGGTGAACTACTTTAGTATTTTAATTCTAAAAGAAAACCCGCTTGATCAGCGACAATAATATTTTTAAATGATTAAGTGCTTAACTTAACGCGCATGCCTTACTGCGCTGAAACGTACTTAAATACAGTAGAAAGACTTTTTAAAGTGCACTCATTTTTAATAGTATAACCTCTCAATTCAAATAAATATTAATTATCATCCTTTCTACCCTGTGCCGCGTATATCTGAATTGTGCACGAATCCATTCAACAATACCAACCACATTCTGCCAAAACATCTTTCCAATATAATTGGCGGATAAAACAGTTCCCTGCATGCACAACCTGACAATCAGTGTAGACAATGTAATAAAAGGCAGCATCTTTTGCTCCAGAAGTAACACATCGCTCGGCTCAAGGAGTAATAAATTCTTTAACGGGGGTGTGAATTGTGCCCAGGAAAACTTTTTCGGCAGAAACCTGTGCTTCTGCAACTGCTTTTCCAATGTAGTCCCCGGATATACCCGTATCCCGATAGTTGTTGCATAAAAATCAATCACCTCTTTCTTTTTCCGGATATAGGATATATCGCGTAAACAATCATTATAGGTCTGGCCAAGATGGCCGAAGGTAAAAAACACCTTTGTCTTTATATCCAGTTTCCTGCACCAGGATAAGACCTGCTCGACCTGTTGCAGTCTAATATTCTTCCCCATCTTTTTAAGGAGCTGCTCATTCGTTGTTTCCAGCCCCACATCGATTGAGCAGCAGCCGGCATTTCTCATCAGCCTGAGCAGGTCATAATCTACTGTATCCGCACGGATTTCACATTCCCATAAAAGAGCATAGGGACGTATCATAGTGCAGAAATCAAGGGCATGCGATCTATGAGCGGTAAAGGTACTGTCAAATATCTTCAGTGCCTGAATCGGTCTATGCGAAAGAATAGCATCTATCTCTTTTTTTACCGAACGTATGCTTCGCAACCGTACTCCGCCGGGAAACATACGCGATGCGGAGCAAAAGGAGCACCCGGCAGGACAGCCGCGCGAGGTCATAATAAAATCCGCCTCTGCATTATTACAATCAAGGGACATGGAGTAGCCATTATTAAAAAGGTGGCGTGCCGGAATTGGCAATGCATCAAGGTCATGTATCCGGGTATGATTATTTTCCTTTATCATCCCATCCGAACGATAACATAAGCCTTCCAGCGAAGAAATCTCCACAGGCCTGTTTCTGACAAACTTCTCGCAGAGTGCAAGAAATGTATACTCCCCTTCACCTTTAACTATATAGTCTATTTCCGGCACATGCCCAAGAGTGTCGCGTGCAGTAAACGATGCATGTACCCCGCCATAAACAACAGGCACCTCAGGCAAGACCTCTTTTGATAACCTGGCGGTTAGAAAGCTTCCTTTGCGCGTCGGGGTTGTGCCGCCTATTCCAATTATTGCCGGTCTCCATAATTCGACATCCCTTCTGTAATCACCTTTATAGTGATTAAAATCAACGACTTTTACCGAGTAATGATGTCTCTCCAGCATCGCTGCTATACTTGCAATGCCCAGTGGTATCATAGACTCAAAAAGCTGAATCTGTTCAGCCGGATAGGTTAAAAGAACATCATATTGATCGCTTGTTCCCATATTCTTCCTTTCACTACTTTTCTTCTATACGAAATTTGAAGTACAATCAAAGCTCAAACCAGACACTTCCCGACCATTTCCCCGGGCCAACAAACTTCTCTTTTTTTCTGTTTTTAAAACTGAGCTTGATTGCGGTGTGGTCTTTAATCGGCTTGAGGGTAATGAAGATTTCCGGTGAAGTCGCTGCCTCTCTGTTTTTGCTGAACCTCTCAAAACCATAGCCAATGCCGAAAACCTAATTCAGCATGAGTTCACCTACAACACCTGCATATAGTGACCTGGCATTCTTCGGGTCTGAATAATTTTTATAAAAGGCCAGTACATTTATATCAGCAAAGGGTAAAACCCTCATACGTGCTTCAATATATCCGGCAAGGTGTCTTCCTGTATGCGGCGGTTCAGTATCGGGACAATTAAATCGGGTTGTATAGTCGTATTTACAAACAGTATGCACGAAGAGTAAACGGTTATCAAGGAAAATCTCAGCACCGGTAATCACATGGTCGTCCCGTGTACCATCATCCGATATTAGCATGCCCCAGAGGGCCCTCACCTTGAGGCTTCTATGCCAAACCCTGCCAAGCAGGATAACGCCTTCTCTCTCTCCGGATCAATGGTATATGCGCCATGTATACCAGCCTGTCTACCTTCCTTTTCGAATGAAAATCCCAATCCTTCGGCATCCCACAACACCCAGTTTCTGACCAGGGGATCATACCGTGTTGCCGATTTATATACCTCGCATTTGCCGAACATATCCCACAACACAACCTTTTCCCGTTTCGGATCATACAGGGTCGTTGATTTAAATATTCTGCACTTGCCGAATTCCCTTTTCAGCACCCCTCCCGATGCTGAATAACCATTTCTCCTCACAGTAACATACCCCTCATCCCAAAAGGGTATTCCCTCTTTTTTCAGCCCGTTCACTGACATATAAACACAGGCGTTATGATTTATCGCATGACGCGATGAGAAACTTATACCTGCCTGCTTGTTGAACTCGACAAGAAATGGGGCCTTGCTTTTTAGAATCGCCGATCCCAGCATAGTAATTTTCAGGGTATCTGAAGGGGACAGCACAAATGCTTGAGAAAGCTGAAAGGAGAGACACAACAGCAGAAATAGTATCGGATTTTTCCGGGTCATTTTCACTCACTTCCCTCATGTCCATGTGTTTACTGAGAAAAAGTACTGGGTCCTTATTATTAATTGTACCCAACTTTTGTCACCAATGGGGGTTGAAAAAGAGTGGTTTTAGTGAAAAGTGTTTTCTGTGAGGAAACAGAGATTTTTTAAATAGATCAAATTTGAGCTATAGATTTTCAAATTGCATCCCAGCAACAGGGCTATTTCACAACTGGCCAATCATTAGAGGCTGGATATCAGGATGCTGTGCATCCTTATCATGTGAAGAGTGGAAATTGGATTCGTGAATGGCGTGGAATCTATCGATTATCACGTTATCCGCTAACCGAAAATGGACAATATGCACTCTGGTCACTCTGGTCTCGTAACCGACAAAATATTCCGTAAGGTATCTATTCACACCAAACAGCATTATCAATATTTGATCTGTCAGACATAATGCCGCAGAAACTTCATATGACTGTACCGATAGGATTTAGAAGGCATAGTGAAATTCCCAAAGTGCTTATTCTTCATAGAAGAAAGATCATACCCGAAGAAATAGAAGAACGAGAAGGGTTTAGTATTACAAGACCAGTGCGTGCAATCATTGACCTTATTATTGATGAATCCGTTTCGGTAGATATAATAAAACAAGCCTATAAAGAATCAAAACAGCGGGGGATTTTACAGGATTTTGATTTTTAGAAGTATTGCAATAATGAAGAAATTTATCAAAATTTTTTGAGTTGTATTGAGGAATTAAATTTGAATGAATACTAAGAAAAAATATGCATCCCCAGTTGCCATGCGTAC
>JAUVGS010000007.1 GCA_030593665.1 Chitinivibrionales bacterium
ACTATTTTAGATTACAAAACATATTTACAATATACTAAATTGTCTTTTTATTTTCATTATGGATATATTTGACCAGCACAGAGAAAGAATCACAGAAAAAAACGCCCCGCTTGCGGACCGCATACGGCCGCTCACGCTGGATGATTTTTACGGTCAGGAGCATATTATCGGCCATGGCCGGCTGCTGCGCAGGGCAATCCAGATTGACCAGCTCTCCAGCCTTATTTTCTATGGCCCTCCCGGTACCGGGAAGACAACCCTTGCGCGGATTATCGCCAATACTACCAAGGCACAATTTCTTTCAATTAATGCGGTGCTTGCCGGTGTTAAGGATATCCGCGAAGCGATACGGAATGCGCAGGAGACGCTGGCGCTCTATTCCAAACGGACCATCCTGTTTATTGACGAAGTGCATCGGTTCAATAAAGCACAACAGGATGCGCTTCTGCCGAATGTGGAGAACGGGACACTGATTCTTATCGGTGCGACAACAGAGAATCCCTACTTTGAAGTGAATAAGGCTCTGGTGTCCAGATCACGTATCTTTCAGTTGAAAAAGCTGACTGATGATGATCTTGAGAAGGTCGCCCGAAATGTGCTTTCGGATAAGAAGCGGGGGTATGGCAGTAAAAAGGTTTTCGTGGATGATGATGCGATGCAGCACCTGAAAAAGGTCGCAAGCGGTGATGCCCGCGGAGTGCTTAATGCGCTGGAGCTTGCCGTTGAAACTACGCAGCCTGAAAAAGACGGCAGTATCCATATTACCCGCAGTGTGATTGAGGATTCGATCCAGCAGCGGGCCGTGCTGTATGATAAGGATGGTGATGCCCATTACGATACGATTTCCGCATTTATCAAATCGCTTCGCGGTTCAGATCCTGATGCGGCACTCTACTGGATGGCTAAAATGCTCTATGCCGGGGAAGACCCGCGCTTCATCTTCAGAAGGATGATTATCTTTGCCGGAGAGGATATCGGCCTTGCTGATCCCCATGCGATTCAGGTAGTGGTTGCCAATGCCCAGGCATTTGACTATGTGGGTTTACCGGAGGGAAGGTTTCACCTGTCCCTGGCCTGCCTCTATCTGGCAACTGCCCCAAAAAGCAATACAACGCTTTCCTTCTTTGATGCGATTAAAACGGTTAGTGAAGAAAAGGAGGATGAGGTGCCGAATCATCTGAAAGATTCTTCACGCGACAGGGATGGTTTCGGCCATGGTGAAGGGTATCTCTATCCGCATGCTTTTCGTGACCACTGGATTGCCCAGCAGTATCTGCCGGATATGATGCAGGGGAAGATGTTTTATACGCCGTCCGATCAGGGGCATGAACAGTCGATTAAACGGGAGGTGACAAGAAAACGTGAAGCGCAGCTTGAGGCAATGGTTGACAGCGATGAAGCTGAAGCGTTTGGCTCCGGTACCAGCCGGCAAAGCGGCGCCGCAAACCGGCGGTTATGGGAGAAACGTACATCGGGAACTACCGGCTCCCGGCTCGCCCGGGTCAGAGACCGCATTCTTGACTATGCCGGGTTGAAACGGGACAGTCTGGTGCTTGATACTCATGCGCGAACCGGGCTCCTTACCTTTGAAGCTGTCCGCCGTGTCCCGGAAGGAAATGTGTGGGCTCTGGCGCATGATACTAAGGCTTACGAGGCACTCAGTACCATGGCACAGCGGTTTTCACCGTTTGAACAGCCGCAGATCGTATTAACGAATGTTGATAATTGTGATACTGATATCCGTAAAGCGGCAGGCGACGCGGTGCGCTTTGATGCGATAGTCGGTAGAAATATTTTGAACCGTTCAGCGGATAAAGCGTCCCTGGTTGCACGGCTTGCCGGGTGTATGGCTGATACGGGTACGATGATATTTGCCGAGACGGTACATAGCACATCCCAACGGATTTCAGAATTTATCCGATTCGGAAAATCCGGGTTCGAAGAGGAATTCCGTTCAGCCGAAGAATCGCTGTTTTCCAACGCTGATGACCCCATGGTGAACTGGAACCTGCAATCGCTGGAAAACCTGTTAGGTGAATCCGGATTATTAACGGTAAAGGTATCGGATGTTAGTTTTTCTGCGGCCCGACGTATAGCGCCGGTTGATATTGAGTTTTGGATGCGGGAGACAGGGGTAGGGGAGAGGCAATCGTTAGGGGATCATATCCGTGAAGCCTTTTCTGAAGAGGAATATGAAGAGATCAGAAAGATGTTGCATAGGCAGCTTGATACTACTGATGTGCAGTGGAAGACTGTGGTTGGGTTTGTAACGGTTAAGAAACAGTAAGTGATTCAATACCATAGATTATCTGGTTATGCAAAGACTGTTGGTGACTTTTTGGGTGTTAATTGTGTGACATTTATGTATAATATATATTAGTACCTTAGAAATTGTTTTCGTGTTTATTACCCTGAAGGGCATAAGAGATACTAAGAAATAAATTTCCAAGAATCTCTATTTACCCTGAAGGGCACTGTGTAAATTTCCAAGAATTTCTAATTACCCTCAAGGGGCACAAGGTGGCACAGGGTGCCCTTCAGGGTAGAAAATAATTTCGAAAAGGTACTTCCTTGCAGTTTATCTGCGTTAGGCCTAAGTTGAGCGATTCTATGCGGTACACCAATTTATTCGGGAGAAATTATGAGATTCGTTTCTGTAAGAGATTTCAGAAGTAAATCAGCCCAGGTGTGGAAGCAACTGCGGAAAGAAGATGAAATGGTTATAACCTCAAATGGAAAGCCGGTTGCCCTGCTTACAGCGCTCTCTGATGAAAATCTTGAGGAAACATTGAAGACTATTCGCAAAGTGAAAGCAATGGCAGCGGTCACCTCGATGCAATTACAATCTGTTCAACGAGGAACGAACAAGCTGAAAATCAATGAGATTAATAAGGAAATCGCTGCGGTAAGAAAGAGGAGAGTTTAGTGCAAGTTGTAATAGATACTAATGTGATCGTATCGGCACTTATTAATCCCTATGGTGTGCCGGCCTCTGTAATGGGAATGATTTTAGAAGAAAAAATCGAATTGTGTTATGATTCGAGAATATTAATTGAATACGAACAGGTGCTTAACCGGGATAAATTTGGATTTAATAAAGTTGAAGTAAACGCATTAATTAATTTTCTGAAAGAAACGGGTAACGCAGTTGTTGCGATAAAATGTACTGCAACGACAAAAGATCCCGGAGACCTTCCTTTTTTGGAAGTCGCGGCTATTTCAAAAGCAGACTTTTTAATAACGGAAAATTCCACACATTTTCCAAAGAAAGTTAACCACACAAAAGTCGTATCACCGTCTGTATTTCTCCGTATCGTTGGGTGATCATATCCGTGAAGCCTTTTCTGAAGAGGTAAAACGCATCAACTCAACAACTCAACAACTCAACAATTTTTCCAATATAATCGTCACCGGCCCGTCATTGACTAATTCAACATCCATCATAGCCCCGAAAATCCCTGTTTCAACAACTTTGGCACGCTCTTTCATTTTGTCAACAAAATATTCATAGAGCTGTTCACCCTTTTGGGGAGTGGCCGCATTGGTGTAACTCGGACGCCGGCCTTTTTTGCAGTTTCCATAGAGGGTAAACTGGGAGACGACAAGCACTTCGCCGTTGACATCTTTCAGTGACCGGTTCATCTTGTATTCTTCATCCGGGAAGATGCGGAGATCCGCGCATTTTGCGGCAAGAAAATCAGCCTGTTCTTTTGTGTCATCCTTATGGACGCCGAGGAGGATAAGTATACCTTTCCGGATTGAACCGGTTGTAGTTCCATCAACCGTTACAGAGGCGGATTTTACCCGTTGGAGGACTATTTTCATAATTGGATGGAAAGTAGTTATTTAAAACAGAAAACTGAATCCCATTCTTATACCGGGGCCATAAAATTCGAAATAATCTTTGTATTCGATGTCTGTACTTTTATCACGTCGATTATGTCTGAGTCGTCCCCACTGAAACTCAAACCCGGCAAAAATGGCAGCGTGTTCACCAAGATCGAAGACGCAATCAGCACTGGCCTTGCCTATAATACCCCAGTAAAAACCATTCTTTTTACTCTCGTTAATCTCATTATCCGGGGTTACTTCCTTGTAGGACCGTATAGCCATATTAAATCCTACTTGTCCTTTAATCACCGGGTGTACTTTGAATTTTGAGATAGGATCTATCAGGAGGAATACAGAAATCGGAAACATGAAAAATTTGTTATCCTCAAGTTCCTTGTATACTGTATCAGGTGGAATTGAAGTTGAAATCACGGCCGAGTCAGTTGAAAACCTGTTCCAGCTAAAGTCTATATCAACACCTATTCCAATAATATTGTCGAATATCTTTCCATATTCAATAGTTACATTCCAGGCTGTGGGTTTCTCAGTTTCCCGCAGGTCTTTCGGCCAGGTCGGCCCGATACCGACATTTAATAAACTCTGTGCAGAACCGGACACGAGGATTCCAGCATATAAAAGCACCATAACCGTTAAATATCTCATTTTCATAAATATTCCTTATCCTTTCAACGTATTATTAACGCTTTACCTTACCTGATGTGGACTTATAAGGACGTTTTTTAACCCTGAACCCTAAACTTGTGAACGGTTACTTTAAAATAAACCATCTCTTCCTTTTATACAAACGTTAATATTTAGTGTATATTTATAAGGTGATTGCAAAAATCGTATCCTCACTCCTTCCCAACCCCCTGGAGGGAGTAATTTTGACTATATTCAATAAGTATTACGACTTATGCAATCAGCGTTTAAATAACCTTTAAACGGGGAACTCTTGAACCGGTGAACGGTTACTAAAAAAGGAAGTTATTATGAAAACAGAGAGAATCCTTATTATCATCATGGCAGTATGGATGAGCGGGTGTTATACCCGGTTCGCCACCCTTGAAGACAGGTATTCGCGTGAGCCGGGGAGAATCGCGGAAGATAGTACCGGTGAACGAACCAGGGATACGGTTGTTATAAGTGAACGGGAGACCTGTTACTGGCACAGGACCTTTTTCGGAGACTGGGAACTCCGCTGTTATGAAACTAATTACTCGGATGAATGGTACAGCTATTACCACCGGCCGTGGTGGTATCACCAATCGTCACACTATTTTTATGACTGCAGTTGTCCCTATCATATCATGTACAATCCACACTGTGATTATTGCTGGTATTATTGCAACAAGTATCATCATAAGTACATTCATTACATTCAGAATACAGGTGCTATTTCGACCGGTACCGGGACATCGATAGGGCCAGGCAAGAAAAAGCCGCGTCCGCCAATACACCCGGTTACTACAGGAGGTGTTAAAGGTTCCGGGACTGGAACAGCCGGCGCAGCAGTGATACAGAAGGATAAGCCTTCCATTGTGGAAATAGGGGAAGACGATAATAACTCGCAGAATACAATTATCAAGACCGGCAAGAAGCTTCCGGGAAGTAGTCGGCCGCCCCTGAAACCGTCTACGGCCCATGAAAAGAAAAAGGCTATATTGTCCGGGGATCAGAATGTAAAGAATAAAGGGGTGTTAAAAGAGAATATTGCACCCAAAAAGACAGGTGTCCAGGGGAAGGGAAAGAAACTGATTAATAGCACACCGCCGGGCAAAAAAGAGGATACCAATAATAAAAAACAGGGCCCGCGAAAACGACGGTCACCCAGGGGTAAATAGACATGCCGGGAAAGAGAATAGTAGTGTTTTTACTGGGTGGCCTGATAGCTGCCATTACTGCTCAGGAATTAGGGGTACCTTCACGTTCGACAATTGGTGTCGGAACCCGTGCTTTTGCGCTGGGAAATAATTATGTTGCCCTGTCGGATGATGCCTCCGCCATGTTCTGGAACCCTGCAGGATTGGCTTTTACACCGGCCCGTGAGTTCATGGCTGCGCTTAACGGCTTTTCGCATAACCTGGAATCCGAGTATACGCTGAACACGGTAACAACAAAGAGTACCGCAGACAGGCAGCGGGTGCGTCCGAATATAATTGCTTTACTGCGGGCAATCCCGACCAGTCGCGGTGGTTTTTCACTGGCATTCGGCTTCCAGAATCCCTATATCATGGATGATATTGTGAAATATAGAGCGGTATATCCTTCCGGTGACTGGGATAACATTAATTATTATTCCTTCGGACAGCTTAATCTCTGGACCGCTGCATTCGGCATGCTGGTTGCCCCGGATTTTGGTGTTGGCGCTGCCGTATCATTGATAACCGGCAGAAACATTTTAAAGCTGGGTATCGAGGAATATCACGGTTCCGGTATTATGGTTGCAGAAACTAATTATAAAATACACCAGTCATATTTGGGGGCGGAACTTCGTTTAGGGTTGCTCTATTCGCTGTTTGACAGAATGAAATTCGGGATTCGCCTTGAGCTGCCGCAATTTGTACTTTTTGATGAAGATATGCAGTTTGACAGCACAACGTATGATACCACCATTGAAGATACATGGCCGGATAACGGCAGACTTAAAACAGCTATAACCGGCGCTGCCGGTATTTCATACCGGTTTCCGTTTATGCTGTTCAGTGGTGAATTCAGAACGCGTGCTCCGATTCCGGACGCCGAGGAAGAGAGTATGTATTCTTACTGGAAGGTCGGCGCTGGCGCCGGTGTTGAAATTCCGCTCTTTATTAAATCATTACTTCTCCGGGCAGGGTATGCATGGCAGGAATTTGACCGTTATCCGATGCTCATTGTGTACGATGATACGGATATTGAAACAGACGCTACCATCGATGTTATCAAAGATGAACACCTTATTACTACTGGTTTGTCATTTATGACCAGGCATGGCCTGTCGTTTGATTTATCGTATGGATTCAAGTTCTGGGAGATAGATTCCTACCCGTTTTCAGGAGGAGTAATGAATGAAAATCATAAGTCACATTATTTTATGGGCTCCTTCGCCCTTCGGTATTAACAGAGATCACGGAAATTAATGAATGCAATCGAAATTCTCCGCTACTACGATAACTACCTATACATAGTTCATGATACCAATGCAGCTCTGGCAGTTGATCCGGGTTCGGCACAACCGGTGCGGTCATTTCTCAGGGAACATGACCTGCTGCTTTCTGCAATACTTATTACCCACCACCACGGGGACCATACCGGTGGTGTTTCTCAGTTGCAAGAGGAGACCGGTTGCACTGTTTTAGGGCCGAAAATACGGGGTGTCGGAAATGTAAACACACCGGTTAACGATGGTGACGAAAAGGATATTGCCGGCATACTCGTCCGGGTAATCGCAGTCCCCGGCCATACGAAAGATCATGTTGTCTATTATATCCCGGCGTTGAACGCGGTTTTTACCGGTGATACCATGTTCGTTGCCGGGTGCGGCCGCCTGTTTGGCGGCAGCGCTAAGGAGATGTACGATTCATTGCAGAAGATTGCCGCATTGGGTGATGACGTGAACGTCTATTGCGGCCATGACTATACAGAGGAGAATCTTCGATTCGCTTTGACCGTTGAACCCGGGAATGAATATGTAAAGGAAAAACTGGCAAAGGTCAGGGATATTCTCTCGCGGGACGGGTATACGGTACCTTCCACGATTGCCGAAGAGAAAAAGATCAATGTCTTTTTAGGAGCGTCTGATGTGAAGGTGTTTGCCGGGTTGAGGAGGAGAAAAGATATGTTCTAGTTTTCTATAAAACTTGGTAAAATCCTTAAAATTGATAAATACAAATTTCACATTTTTATCCTTTTTTATCTTCCTCCTCCTCGTCCTTCGTCCTCGTCCTCGATTTTTTGGCTTACGATTTCATCATAAGGAATTGTAACAATTTATGATTCTGTTTTTAACAATTCCACCATGTTTATAGGAATTTTACTCGCCTTACCCGTTGCCGTATCAACACAAACCATTTTAGCGGAACCGGTTACCAACAGTTCATTTCTCTGATTGTAAAAAGTTGTTTCAAAGATCATCGTAATAGAAGTTACTTCGGTAATGTTAGTTTCCATTTCAAGAAGATCGTTATACCGTGCAGGGCGGCGGTATTTAATATTTACTTCCGCGACGGCAAACAGGTATCCCCGCTTGTGAAAATGAGAAAGCTCAATGCCTCTGTCCCGCAGGTGTTCAGTCCTGCCACGTTCCATATATTTCAGGTAATTTGCATAATAGACAACACCGCCAAAGTCGGTATCTTCATAGTAGACACGAATTTTCACTGGTAATTAGTTCCTTTCAAGGTGAACGTTTACAGAACGATGAAATTTCCAATTTCTAATTTCTAATTTCAAGCCGTGAACAGCTACCTTTCAAGATTATATTCTTTCATTTTTCGCCACAGCGTAGAACGGGAGATGCCAAGTTTCTTCGCTGTTTTCGTATAATTATTTTCAAGCATTGCAAGAGCGGTTTGAATGTGATTTTTTTCTATTTCGGTGAGTGAGAGTATTTCAACCGAATCGGAGGATGTTTTAAAGGATTTAGGTGATAGAGCCTGAGGGCCGGTCAGCCTGAGGCGGTCTTTAAACATGAATTCCGGCAGGTCGTTTTCCGTTATCTCGGACCCGTCGGAAATGATCATGGCATGTTCTAAAATATTTTCAAGTTCACGGACATTGCCGGGATACTGGTATTCCGCCAGGATAACCTCTGCCGCTTTTGAAATCGTACTGATATTTTTATCCATGACCGCATTATTCCTGGTCACAAAAAGGCGTACCAGGTTGGGTATTGTCTCTTTACGTTCACGCAAAGGCGGCAGATGCAGGTAGAATACGTTGATACGATAATACAGGTCCTCCCTGAAAGTACCTTCCGTGATCATCTGTGCCAGGTCCTGGTTTGACGCAGCGATCACACGGACGTTCACGGTGCGTTGTGACGGATCACCAACCCGCCGAAAGGTATATTCCTGCAGAAAGCGGAGCAGTTTAACCTGCGCCTGCGGGGAGAGCTCTCCCACCTCGTCAAGGAACAGGGTGCCCAGATGCGCTTCTTCGACCAGGCCCGGTTTATCCCGGTCAGCGCCGGTAAACGCACCTTTTTTATAGCCGAACAGCTCGCTCTCAAAAAGCGTGTCCGGAATTGCGCCGCAGTTCATCGCGATGAATTGCCCGTCAATCCGCTGTGACATACGATGAATGATTTTTGCAAAGAATTCCTTTCCTGTACCGCTTTCTCCACCAATAAGAACCGTTGAGGTTGTCGGCGCTATCTTTATGGAAAGTTTCAGGAATTTCTCCATTGCAGGGCTGCCCACCATCAGATCACTCAGTACCTGTTGTTCGTATTCGATATATTCACTTTCCCGGGTTAATTTCCGTGAAAGTTTCTCAATGACAAATCTCATATCAGAACACGTTACCGGCTTCATTAAATAAAAGGAAGCTCCGTGGCGCAGGGAGTAGGTCGCGTTCTCGAGTTCATGTACCGTGGTAAGGATAATTATTTCGGTTTTCAGCGAGCTGGTTTTTATATAATTGACCAGGTCCATCTCCTGTACCGGCATCTTTTCAATATCTATGAAAACAATGTCAGGAACGTGTTTCTCAAAAAGTGTGAGTGCTTTGGAATAGGATGGCGTAGTAATTACCTCGAAATTCTTAAGGCATAGAGACCTGTCCAGTTCAGCAGAAAAGGTTTTATCACTGGTTACTATAAGAAGCGTCTGTAGAATTTGTTTTTGTTCCATACTGTATCCGGAGATATAATTCATTCGGTAACGATATCCCTGCATTGTAAAATAAATGATGTTATCACCGCATAACATGTACCTGGTATAACATATTTTAAACACGGTGAAAATATATAATTATTAAAGTGGAGTATTGAAGATAATGGTATCTGGAAAAGTAAGAAATAGTGTTCTGGCAGCGGTTCTTATTGCATTGGGCAGTTGTGTCCTTATTGGTTTTTTCCTGCCGGTTTCTCATGTGTCATTTAATAAAAAAGCAGAAACGATTATAAAGAAAAAAGCGGGATTAGACTCCTGTGTTACCGGGAAAGTAAAAATAACCCTGTTCCGTGGGATTACTATTACCGACCTCGTGTGTATAAAATACCTGGATGCGAAAAAACGTTTAACGGTTGCGATACCTTCGGTGAGGATCAGGTATCGGTTTTTAAAGATTGTTTCACGGTGGAAAGCCCTGAACACCGCTTTGTTTCCGACTCAAAAACATATCAGAAAAAAAAGAATACAATGGCATTCACGGACAATGGTAAGCATGTTGTACTCCCATGTTTTCCGTGCCGATACGCTGACGTTTTCTTGTGTCAAGTCACTTGTCGTGAGAAATGCCCGGGTATCAATAGACAGTATGGATGCTCTCATGTTGCAGGTAAAGGGTGTCAACGGTATCATTCGGGTGCCGGGAGGAAGTGTGCAACACCTGAAAATAAAACTGTCGGCAAAAGAATTGCGCAAGGATGCAATCCGGGTTTCACGGCCTGTGGTAACTATGCAGTTTAACGGCCCCAGGTGTGTTATTAAAAAAGTCGAGGGCAGGGTGTTTGATGCGAAATTTAAAGCAAAATGTGAACTGGACTGTATGCAGAACAGGATAATCAACGGCTTGTTTGAGATTACTGATTTTGACCTCGCCCAATGGTATGCGATGCTTGGTGATACACTGGGCTCTATTGCCGGAAAAGGTACGTTTGTTATGATGATCGATATTGGTAATAGTGACTTTACCGGTCTTAAAGGGAGGGGACAGATAAAAATGACGGACGTTATTATGGATGAAATCCCCCTTATCACTACTGTTGCATTACTTACGGAACTTGAGGGATTATCCCATTTGACCTTTAAAGAGATTACCGGAGATTTTGTTGTTAAGGATGGCAAGATATTAAGTGAAAATATCAATAGTCACGGAGATCCTCTGTCAATGTACATCAAGGGTTGGATACGTCCCGAAGACGTCAATTTCGAATTTGACCTGAAAGGGGTATTTGAGGCGTATTATAAAGACAGCGTTTCTGCTATTGTATGGAATGCAATGCTTCCCGATGAAGATGACCGCCGCTTGTTTAAATGTACGGTGTATGGCACACCGGATTCTCCTACTGTCAGCCTGGATGAAAAAATTGCCCGCCGTGCGGTACGGGGTGTATTCCAGTCATTTGGGCAGGAGCTTAGGGGAATGTTCAGGAAAGGGGAGTGAGGGGGATTGGGGTGATGGAGTATTGCGTATAAAAATTACAGAACTCAGTAATTTGTCTTAATTCCTTAAGATAAAATCGCAGGTTATACTAACGCGGGATAAACTCGCAAGTAAGTACCTTACAGATTCCTTTCTAATCGAAGAAAACATTCGGAATAAAGTATTGTAACAAATAAATTTGTAACCAATACCTAAAAAACAAGAAAGCAATCTGTAAGGTACTAAAGCATAACAGTATGCCCCACAAGGGGATATTAAAAAATCCCTCTTCCTCGTCCTCCTCCTCCTCCTCCTCCTCCTCGGTTTTTATTAACTGTAAAAAACAGATCGAGGACGAAGGACGAGGAGGAGGGCGAGGACGAGGAAAAAGATAAGAAAGAATAAAAATATGCTATTTGCAATTGTCAATTTTGTGTATTATACTGAGGTCTGCCATCACTCCATCACTCTACTATCCCATTATCCCATTTTTATCTTCCAAACAAATCCTGCTGCCCCGAAACAATACTCTCAAAGTCAAGATTAATCCATTCCAGAATTGAATCGGCAATCGGCCTGAGTTGTGCTTCGATATAATGGTCGTAATCAAGCGGTGCAGTATGTTTTTCAACAGGCTGCGGCCCTTCAAGGGTGATATAATACCGGACTGCAGGTACGGGATGGTCAAGGAGTTTTGCAGCCTGCACATGGGGAGGAATATTTGTGGTATATTCATGAAGCGGCTTGCGCACCTGTTTCCGGTAAATAAGTTTGTCGTCGATCACGCCCTGTTTCACCCGGTTGACTGTTGAGATAATGTACTGTTCCACCGGTTCATGGGTGAATATTTTTTTATAGAGGGTATACTGGAATTCCTTTGCGAGCGGTGTCCAGTCAGAACGAGCCGATTCCAGCCCTTTGAAATGGAGTTCAAGATCGCCGTCCTTTTCGGTCGTACCGCAATACCGCTTTTTACTTCCCTGGGTGCTGCCGCGGATCGTCGGCATAAAGAAATGGCTGAAGTGTGTCTCAAATTCAAGCTCAAGGACAGAATTCGTATTGAATGTTTCTCTGCAAAGAGTACTGAGCCAGGTATTTACTTCAGTAACAATAGCAGCGCCGATTTCTTCTGCCTGCGATGTATACTCCGGGCCGAGCAGGACAAACAGGGAATCGGTATCACCGTACATGACCGTATGCGGCGTGTGTTCTTCAATGAATGCACAGGTTGATTTGAGAATGTACTGACCGGTCCCGGTTATTGCCTGTGCAGTATCCGGAGAGAAAAAACGGCACCCGGGTGAGCCAAGGACACCGTAGAAACTGTTCATAAGAATTTTTATCGCGTATGAGAGCGGCTGGTTGTCCGTTTGTTTTGCCTCAGACCGTGCCTGCATTAATTCTTTTATTATTCCGGGAAGAATGGCCTTTACTCTGGAGAAGGCGAGTCCGGTCGGGCCCGTAACCGATTTTTCCGATCCGGCAACTGCACCGAGCGGGTCGATAAAAAAAGTCATGATAATGGTAGGATACAAGCTCTTGAAATCAAGCAGAAGGACATTTTCGAAAATACCTGGCCGTGATTCCATTACATAACCGCCGGACAGGGGCGTCGAGGGAACCACGATATCCGCGATGTTGCCGGCAACATACCCTTCACGGTGAAGGCGGGGCAGGTACAGGTAATCAAAAGCTGCGACACTTCCGCCATAATGATCAAGGAGATGGCCGGAGCGCTTTGAACGCTCGATACCATTCGCCGACAGGTCTGCCGTGTCGAATATTTCCCTGGTGAGTTTCGTGTCCTGAAGATTATAGGCCGCCAGGGATTCTTTGTCCTCTCGAAACAGCCTGTTGATCTCGGCGATCTTTTCCGCTCCGGTCGTACCGATGCTTTTCCCTTTGCCAAGCATCGCCGATGCTACATGGTCAAGAGAGTAGCGTTCAAAAGAATAGTTGTTTGCCCGCAGCATAACCGGGACGTCAATGATTACTCTTCCGGGAACCCGTGCGACAAATTGATTCGAACCTTCTCTCTTTGGCGTCAGAAGAGTCCCGCGGTCACGACCGATTTCAAAGGGAATCGCGTGTTCCCTGCATCGTTTCTGCAGAGTGAGCAGGTCAAAGTTGATTATATTCCATCCGATAATGACATCGGGGTCTTCACCGTGTACATAGGTAAGAAATTTTCGCAGGAGGTCACGTTCATTGTTGCAATAGGTAATTGTGCCGGTATCACGTCCCTCACCGATCATGAATACACGATCATGTAATCCGCTGCAGGCAATGCTGTAAAGATGTTCCGTATCAGCATTAGTTTCGATATCAAGTGAGAGTACCCGTATAGAAACAGAAATGTCTGCACCGCGGATTTTTGGATTGATATACATGAGGCGGCCTTTTTCACAAACAGCCGTTCCTTCAACGGAAAATCCACCGAAAACCATCCGTTCCATGAGGTATCGTTCGGCAGGGTACAGGTCTGATTCAAACGTACGTATTGCTTTTTCATGTAATAACCGTGCACAATTGAGCATCGAGCTGTATTTTTTAAAGTAGAGGCAGTCAACATCAATGCCATCCAGGGAGCGGAGCGGGAGTTGTTTTCGTTCTGCTGCTGATTCGGTAAGGTGGCCGGGTGTACTGCGCGGTATAAAAAAGAGGGGTCGAAAATTGCTGATGACTATCTTTGCTGAAGTACCCTCTGAAGAAACACCATAGAGATGTATTTCGAAGCGGCCGTGTTTGTCGCGGGAATCATGGGTGAGAAGAAAATATGTTTGTTGTGGGAGAGTGTTCATAGTATTTATAAAGTCGAAAGTCGAAAGTCGAAAGCCGAAAGCCGAAAGCCGAAAGTCGAAAGCCGAAAGCCGAAAGCCGAAAGCCGAAAGCCGAAAGCCGAAAAATACACTAATGTTAATTGTTGACTTTAATATACATAGAATTTTATCATTATAATGGCTGTTAGATATATTTTAATTAAACATAATAACTGTTCAGGCCGCAAAGTCACAAAGAGACAAAGGAGTATGATACTATTTTCACCTATCTCCTGTATCAGAATAAATGGGTTGATTTTACAAAGTTGTAGTTTTTGCTTTTAGTACCTTATGAAAAATTTTCTACCCTGAAGGGCACCATGTACGTTTTTTTACCCTGAAGGGCACTGTGTAAATTTCCAAGAATCTCTAATTACCCTCAAGGGGTACAATGTTGCACAGGGTGCCCTTCAGGGTAGAAAATAATTTCGTAAAGGTACTTATCCGGTTTATCCGGGTTAGGTTAAGGTACTTACTTGCAGTTTGTCTGCGTTAGGGAAGATTTTAAAAATATTTCTAAAAACTTAGTGTCTTGGTGTCTTCGTGGCAAAATAATCACAAATAAGGAGGTCCTTGTGGATATGGATAATGTGTGGGAACGAATTAAAAAAGGGTTGAAAGACGGTGCTGCGCTTTCAATGGAAAAGATCGAGGAATATACCAAAGTCGGGAAGCTTAAGATTGAAGAGTTTGCTGCGAAACGAAAGATTGAAAGAAATTTTGTCGATATTGGTGAGCGGGTGTTTGAATTACTCACCGATGATAAAGTTGGTGAGATTGAGAAAGATATCCTGGTCTGCAATGCAGTTGACAATATAAAAAGTCTTCGGGAGGAACTTGTTGAACTTGATAAGAAGATACAAGAGGTTTCGGAGGAAACAAGTGACGGCGCCCCTGCTGAGGATGAAGAGATAACAGGTGTTTAATGCACAAAAAAGGTATTACATTTCTGTCAATTCCGCCTAAAGATAAGCGGGTGAGGTATACCAGGTTCCGTATCAGTGTCCTGATTTTCCTCGGAATAATATTTTTAGGCGGTGTTGCCGGTTTTTTTATACCATTTAACGCATTAACCCTCGATGTTGTTGAGGTAAATCAAAAAAAAAATATTACCGACCAGAACCGGAAGCTGCTTGGTAAAATCCGAACTATGCGGGAGACACTGTTTCTGCTGAAAAGTAAAGTGGACACGTTAAAACAGACAAAGGAGAATATCGCAGAGCTGATCGACATTGACAGTCCGGTGACAAGGCG
>JAUVGS010000435.1 GCA_030593665.1 Chitinivibrionales bacterium
CATACAATATAGTATATTAAAGATATGCTTGTGAGCATATCCTTCGTATAAGTCACATACTAATTTTCAGGAGAGCATAATGAGTTTACTATCATCCATTTGGGGTGCCGTACAAGGGAAGCTTTTTCCCGTTTTAGAGAAAGAAATGGGCGAATTTTCTGACAAGGAAAAACAATTTGTTCGGGTTTGTGAATTGTGTGTTTTTGAAAAACATATACATATTTTCAATGGTTCTCAGCTTGGGAGACCTAAAAAGAGCGTCTTTGCCTGGCAATGGCATTTGTGGCAAAGGCTGTATACAATTTCTCTAACACTATAATTCTTATAGATTATATAAAAAACAGTGTGACTCTTCGTCGTTTGTGCGGGTGGGAATCAAGACGTGACATTCCTTCAGAGTCAACATTCTCAAGGGCTTTCGATGAATTTGCTCATGGAGAGTTACCCCAGTGCAGTAACGGAAACTTTTTTACTACGACAGAAAAAGAGTACTTGCAACAAATCCCTTTAGAAACAATAAAACATACACGGACAATAATTTTTGAGTATATTGAAGATAGTACAAGAAAAAACGAAAACATGGGAGAGGGGGACGTTTTGTTGGGACGTATTTATCTATTTGTTTGTATCTTTTCAATCCTGATTTTTTCCAACACACCAGAAATCTCACTTGACCTGAATAATGATTTTACAGTAAATCAACTTTTATAGTATAAGGGGGAGGGGCAATGATTTATCAAATCCACAAACATGTTATAGTCGTTTTACTGGTGGTCAGTGCTTTGTTTGCACGTATTTCCATTTCTTTGCCGTATGAAGAGGTGAGAACCGGTCGAGATGCACAATACGCTGTTTTTAGCGGTACCGAGCTTTTCAGCGAACCGGGGCAACCGAACTTACCGGTATATAGCTGCGGAGTTCTTCTCCCGCCCGATGCAGACCTTAATACCGTTACCTTCTCGATAAAGGGATTACAAGAGGAGAATATCGGAACGTACGTGGTAAAACCTGCATTACCGTTATATTCAATCAATGGACCAAATTGGCCGCAAGACAGGAATATTGTGGATGGAAAGGACATGGGTGTTTATTCCCGCAATAGCCTGTTTCCAAATAAACATGTTGCAGTGGCCGGCATCGGTAGGCTTAACTGTGTAAAGGTAGTTGCCGTACGAATTAACTTAGCTCGATACAACCCACAATCCAAAGAGCTGGTGCGAATGAAGGCGGGTGAGCTCATTGTGGATTTTAAAAATGAAGTAAATTATAACAGGAGCCGAAACCGTTCTCTCAAAATTCCCCTCTCCAATAAAAAACGTGCGAAAGCCTATGTTGTGAATTATGATGAATTTGCAGATGCCTATGACACCGATTTCACGTTTATCCGGAATTCGAAAATGGTTATTATGACTACTGCCGCTATTGAGTCTGCTTCCAAGAATCTGGATGCATTGATTGCTTCAAAAGCAAACAGAGGGATAGAGGTTCAGGTTATTACGGAATCAACGTGGGGTGGAAATGCAAGCGGCATACGGAAATGGCTTCAGGATAATTATCAGGAACAGGGATTGGAATATGTTTTATTTATAGGTGACAACGATGACGTCCCAATGATGACTTTTCCTAAATTTAACGGCAGCAAAGACTGTCCTTCACAATGGCCTTACGTACAATTGGACGGAAGTGACTTTAAAAGCGATAAAACATGTGAAATCCATTCCGGAAGGATTCCGGTTTATAATAATGATATTAAGGAATTGGATGAAATCCTGGCAAAAACCATTGCCTATGAATCTGTGGGTCCTGATGATATTGCCTGGCGTAAAAATATACTTTTATGCGGTCCCGGTTATAATTCAGGTAAAAATACGGCCTGCGTACCGATGAACGCGGCATACGATAAATACATCGAACCGACACCGGGATGGACTGCTTACAGAATGTACGGAGACCGTTGGGATGATCCTGTCGGGGATTTTGATGAAGATGTCGGGCAGGGCTCTTCCTCCAGTACTAAAATTATTGGGAAGTGGAAAGAAAGTCAGTTTGGTGTTATTGACTGGGCGACTCACGGCTCAGCTACATCCGCTCAGGATATTATTGCCTCCAGCCAGACATCACAGATCGGCAACGACTATCCGGGATTTGTACTCTGCGCCAGTTGTTCCAATGCGAAACCTTCAAATTCAAATAATTTGTCCTATGCTGTATTGAGAGACTGTGGTATGGGAGCAATAGGAGGTACCGATCTTACCTATTACGGTGGGAATTATGAAACCAGTGGATCAAATAATGGGTGGATGTATAAATATCCTCAATATATGGTTACTGACACAATGACCATGGGCGAAGCATTGACTGCCTTAAGAGAATTTGCGCCGAACTACGACTGGAAGAACCGTGGCCCTTTTGTACTGTATGGGGATCCAAGCATAGGTGTCACTTCATGTAATAGAGAACCATTTATTTCCGTTCTTTCGCCAAATGGCAAAGAAGAGTGGGAACAGGGTAAAACGTATGAGATTAAATGGGGTAGTAATGTAGATGGTAATGTTAAAATTGAGCTTCTTAAAGGTGGCGCCGTTGACAAGACACTCGCGGCTGACAATCCCAACAGTGGTATGCTTGAGGTGGAGGTTCAGACCTCTGGACATACACCGTTTTGTAATTGCCGGTTTATGAAGTGTTATTTTGATTTGTGACAAGTTTCTAAAGGCTTTTTGCAAATTTTCTACCGTATCGCATATATATAATATGTACCTACGCGCACGCGTGCG
>JAUVGS010000060.1 GCA_030593665.1 Chitinivibrionales bacterium
AAAATGTGGGTATGCACATTTTAATGAGTTTGAAGATGTTAAATACAGACAGTTAGCGAATGTGGGAGAAGGGGAAAAAACATTTTTTTAAAGGAAGTAAAAGATGAAAACGAAAAAGAAAGGGTACGGGATTCTCCTTGGCCTTACCATTCTGCTGACTTTTGCTGCAATTCTCACTATCATCCCCAATGCCGGTGCAAGTAAAGAATCAATGCTCGGCTATAAATCTATATGTTCCTTCGCACCTATCGCGACAATCATACTGCTGCTTCTGGCCGGTGCCGTCTGTGTAATACGGAAAAAGGTGTTTACCGTAGAAACCTGATTTTGATTGTGTAGAATTTACTCGAACTATCGGCTTACCTTGAAAGTATATTAATTTTCGATGAAAATCACATTTCTTTATACAATTGTATTGATTACAATTATATCGCGCACCGCCTTTTCCTCCGATGTCAACGACGGAAGAATCTTCGGTGGCGGTATGGCTGTTCAGGGTGGATATGCATCTTTTGAGAATACCTATGGTGAATTTGGCGGAGTGATAGTCGGCCTCGGTGGAAGGCTTCATTTCTACCTGGGAAAATTATTCCGTTTAGGCGGCGGTGGTGCCGCAGTAAAACTCTCCTATGATAATCCCGGCATCAAGGGAAGCTATGTGCGTATCAGCTACGGTGGTATTACCGTAGAACTTTCCAGGCGTCTTGGTAACTGGCAAATATCCGGCGGCCTGCTGTTCGGTGGCGCTGGATTCAACAATCTGCATATAATTTCCGAGTCAAGCGACAGTACAGCCAATTCATTTCTGGACGATCGTTCTACTTTACTTCTGTCTCCAATTGTAACACTGGAGCGCTCGCTATCTTCCTCAATTTCTCTTATGGCTATGATTGACTATTTATGGGGGCCGGACCTTGGCGAAAAGCATCATCTTGGTGGGCCGAAGGTACACATTGGAGTATTTTTTAATAAGTAACACAGGTGATTTAGCATATAAATAAATCTCATTTGAAATCATCAAGGAGGAATCTTGTGATTGAAACTATTTCTACTGATCAGGCACCCGCTGCAATCGGACCATATTCCCAGGCAGTGAAATCGGGAAATCTTATTTTCTGTTCAGGGCAACTCGGTCTTAATCCAGCAGTAAAAAAAATGGCTGAAGGGGTTGAGCAGCAGACATTACAGATATTCAACAACATAAAAGCGGTTCTCTCTGCGGCAGATTGCGATCTAAATAATGTAGTTAAAACAACGGTATTTTTAACTGATATGGCAGACTTCCCTACTGTTAATACTCTTTATGCTGAACAGTTCGGAAATCATAAACCGGCACGTTCAACGGTACAGGTCGCGCATCTGCCTTTAGATGCTCAGATTGAAATTGAGTGTGTTGCTGTGTGTGAATAATTTATCTTTTATCTGGAACCGACTGAAATAGGGACATTATTACAATAAACGTATCAATACCCGCGATGAATAATTATCCTTATCCAACAAAATAGAAACTGATAATCCATTGATCTAAAAAAGAATAACAAGGTTTCACATCATAATAATGCCCCTATACCTTGAAAAAAAACAGTTTAACTGGTATAATAAGACGTACCCCATCCAACTGAAAGGTTGGATAAATGAGTCCTTCAAGTTCTATTCAAATTGAGTCCAAGAATGGCTGCCTGTGGATCTTAATGCCGCGGTTTATTAATTCTAAAAATAATCTGCAGCTTCAAGATACCATTGAAAAAAAACTGAGTGATGTCATTGACAGGGTTGTATTGGATTTTACCAATGTTGCAAGTATCACCAGTCTTACCATTGGTCTTTTAATGCGTCTGAGAGAAATTACTACAGAAGCTAAAAGTTCTCTCTATCTGATAAATATCCCCAAAACCTGTTTTGAGCAATTAGAAACAGTTAATCTGGATAAAATATTCCCGGTTCTTGCGTAAGTATTTTATGCTTAATTAAAGTGATTCTCAGGCAACAATGGCAAAGAATAATCTTTTTAATATTTTTTGTAACATATAATAATATCCTCAATAGTGTCCTTTTTTTCATTCTCCAGTTGGAATTTTCCCTGAATACAGTATTTTCCAGTAACTACTCAGGTATTCTTAGCATAAAGCGTCATTGCGAGCGCAGCGAAGCAATCTCCTGCATTCGAAAAGATGAGATTGCTTCGCTGCGCTCGCAATGACGCTAAGAATGTTACACCACCTGAGTAGTTACATTTTCCTCTACTATTTATATACATCCTTTCCAAAGAGGTACCCATGAAAAAAATAATGTTACTACTGCATTTCGTTCTAATTACCATTCCCTGCTATTCCTCTTCTGAGCAATCAGCAGCAGACAGTTTGTATCGTGCGAATAAAAACAAAGAGATCGACAGCCTTTCCAAAGAGACTCAGCAGGCTCTTTTTCCCGCGCTTCTGAATGAATTCGACAAACAACAGGACAGCCTGCGCGTGGACAGCGTGCATTTCGATTCTTTACGTAATGTGTATCTAAAGGAGAACTATAAAACCGTTAACCGTGCTTATTTACAGGAGAGGAAAAGGCGGACCTATACCTATGACTCTTTGTACCTTGCAAATAAAACTCGAATGGATGCAGGAAGGGAGCGTCATTTTCTCGTCCCCTACTATACTAATTTCAGCATCCTGGAGATTATTGATGACAGCACCGATGCCGGAAAGGAGAAGTCGCGCATTGCAGTGAAATTCCAGATAAGCCAGAAAATCCCCTGGATCGTTCACCGCTATTACAATACCGGCCTCTATATTGGAATGACTTTTCGCGGATTATTTGATATTGGCAATTTAGACGACTCCCAGCCGATATCGCGGAAAACATTTCTGCCTGAAGCCTATCTCTCATTTGATTTCGCAAGCCTTTCCGCGTTGGATTATCCGGACTGGCTGCAATGGATGGGCAACCTGTTCCCGCCGCAGCGGGATAGAAACGTTCTCCAGTGGGGATTGCAGCATGAATCAAACGGAGGGAAAGGTGCAGACTCAAGAGGTATTCAGTTTCGTCACTATGTCACCTATACCTATAAATTTATCCCGGTGCAGAAAACCGATTCAATAATGGGAATATACACCGATTACTACAAACACCGCCTGTACATACGAATGTTTGCAATTCATGGAATTGAAGACAACCTTGACATTAAAGAATACATTGGATTCATGGATATGCAGTGGGATTTTCAATTCTCGCCGTTCAAACGGGGTATCTGGGAACTGATGGCATGGGTTAATCCCAGTTTCTCAAAGGATGACTGGTCAAATATTGAGCATACCGGTTTCTGTCTCGGATTTGCCTACACCTTTCCCTGGAACTTATCCTATAAAAAATATCACGGCAGAAATCCATTCAAATACATGTATACCAATCTGCATTTACCTATTTCCGTCTATTTCCGATATTGGAACGGGCATAATGAGTACCTGCTGAAATACTGGAAACGCTCACGTACAAAAGGTGTCGGTTTCGGGATTAAATTCAGGAAATAAACTAATCAACACACGCTATTGACAAAATACCGTTTGAATTCGGTTACTACGATGCAGACAACAAGCTGGTTAATCGGAAGGAAAAATAGTGATAGATTCGACGCCTTCAGTTTTAGTATATGGGTATGGTAATCCAAGCAGGGGCGATGACAGCCTCGGCATTTTATTTGCCGATACCATAGCGAAGAGAATGTATCCCCGTATCACGACGTATACCAATTATCAGCTTAATGCTGAGGATGCTCTTGCAATGTCCGAAAATGATATCGTTCTTTTTGTCGATGCCTCTGAAAATAATATCGCCCCTTTCCTCCTGCGTCCCTGCAAAGCGGAAGCAGAAATTTCTTTTTCCACCCATGCCATGTCACCCGGTTCGATTGTTTCATTATGTAAAAAGTTGTATGGGAAAGAGGTGCCGACATTTTTGCTTGAAATAAAAGGATATACCTGGGAGTTAGGTGACTCGCTTTCCGAACAAGCTGAGAAAAACCTCACTACCGCACTTGCATTTGTTGATCCGTTGTTACCGTCGCCATCTGCCGATGCTTTTTTCTTGAATTGTCAAAGTGATTAACCGTAACAAATCTTTTTTTGATTTATTTTAAAAACGAAATAAAGTGGTCGTGTAATAGATGCTATAATCGTATCAATTTCATTATACTTCTCTTTAAACCTTACCATCATTTTTTCTGTTGAAATATTTAATAAAAACAAGTCTGGACATCATTTATTTTTTTCACGGGAGTGTCACCTTTCTGTTGTTATTTTTTTTATAACTACGGTATAGAATACATTGCCGGCACTCCAATTAGTCTGGTTTTTATTTAATTTAGCAGAAATTATTTTGAATTGTCCCATTCTGACTTTTATTATTGCATTCCTCTGATAAAAACTATACAATCAGGAAGCAAATATCAGAAACAGATGAAAAGGTAAAAAACCTTTTTTTCCATCCGGTCTTTTAATTATTAATCGCCAATTTTGATATATGAGAAATAAAACATTACATAAACCGATGAATATAACGCAGGAAACCGAGACGTTTGAAATTCTGTTAGTTACATCTAATAAGACTCTGTTTAAGAATTTTTATTCGTATTTAGCCGGTATTGGTACTTCGTATACGCTATTTATGACCAAAGACTTATCGGAATTAACGCCATTACAATCGACTCTCAGGGATTGCGAAGTGATACTTTTTGATCTTGATGGAGGAATGGAATTACTTACAATCGCTTCTAAAGCACTGCAGTATTCTTCAGCACACACATTCATTGCCGGCTTGACACACAGTACACATGCTATTAAGCAGCTTAGTACCCTTGACACCTTTTTGCAAATCTCAAACATCATTGATCTTGGCGCGGGCTGGGACAGCGCATGGCCTGTTATTGCGGAAATGTGGGGAATATACCAAAACCCCGCGATGATCTCCTGTATTGAGGACGTCTCGGTGAGTGACGTTTTGCAAATGATCGGAGTAGGTGGATTTACTTCAATTGTCAATATTCAGGGAACGATGCATCCTGACGATGAACAGAGACATTCGACAATACGGGGCAGTATTTGTTTTAACAAGGGAATACCCAAAATGGCCTGGTCTACCCATGCTACAGGCGTACAGGCAATCTTTGAATTACTTACACTTTCAGTAGGCCATCTATTTGTCATCCATCCGGTTTTCATACCTATCGTCAAGAATTTACAGTGCATGATGCAGGAGATATTACTCTCTTATAGTGTTGCCATGGATGAAACAGAAGCGGGAATCAATGGTAATGTGACCGTGTTGGATACTATAGAAAATGGGTCAAGCACTAAGAACGAGGCGGATACTAAAGAGACAGATGTAGTGAAACTTCCCGCATGTCCCGGCGTAAGTGCCTGGTGGCACACCCACGGAAAAACACTCGGATCTCTTATAGAAAACATCGAGATGAATTCCTTTCCGCTACGCTGGATGCGGGAACATGAACTTGAAAAACTCATTACTTCTACCAACAATACTGAATGTATAGTGGCACTTGGCTGTCAGGATACATTAAAGGATATCTTACAAGTGAGTGCTCGTAATTATATCGCTCCGATATCCGATAAAACAGAAATACCGGTCTTGCGTTTAGGGAGAATCAAAGGCACCGGCGTTTACCTGTGCAGTCTTAGTACACCGGTTGCCATACCACTACTGACCTCTGTGCCGGTTATCCTCTGCCTGTCGGATACATTTCCACTTGAAAAGGGTATCCAACTCATTCATCACACAACTCCCGTGGTTTTTATTATTGATCAATCAGCAACAAAGGTCGCGATTCTATCAGACAATAAAGAATATGCCGACACTATTTTTATTACTATTCCCACTGCGACAAACGACCGGAAAAAAAATTCCGTTCTTTTTGGAAAAATAGCTGCCTTTCTGGGAACTATGGCACCGGGAGGAGATACGCATGATTCCTCTTGATATGCAGCTTGAACATCTGACGGAGCAATCGTTACAGAGCTGCCGCACATTGCATGATTCTTTGAGCGATACAGATTCTGTAGAACTCCATCTGATTACCGAACATGGTCATCTGATTACCGAACAGAATAGTATACATACTCATTGGCAGAAGAACATTCTCGCTATGCAAAAACCATTAAATCATAACGATGAACAATTCGCATTCGCCCTGCATGAACATGCATGGGAATTTATCGCAGGGTATACCATATCTCAAACTGCTTTTTATCCCTATCTTTGTATTCATACGCCACCCCGGCAGTCCTACGGAACACGCTATGAATTAGAGGCAATCATAGACTGCTATACCAGAAACACCAAAAAAGCAATAGTGACATTTCAAGAATCTTTACACTCTGATACTATTGAAAATATACAGAATAGTTCTTACGAGCGCTCCCTGCTGGAAAACGCAAAAAACTATTCCTCCGATGCGACATGCCTGGCCGTATTTGATAAAGATGGGTTTATATTACATAGCAGCGGACACGGCACTCACCGGGAAGAGTTAGCGCATACACTGATAACACAGTATACTACGACAAAAAAAGAGATGCGGAAACTAAGTGAGCCGCCTTTGAACATTTCCACGGTAACAAATACGAAACAGACCCGATGTATTGGTCCCATTCCTCATTCAAATCTGGCATTGGGACTAATTATGCAGGGTAAACAAAGTTACGCGAAATCTCGATTTCTATTTAAAACGGTGCTGCACGGATTGCATACGATACAACAGAAAACAAATACCCTGTGGGGTGAAAAACGTATAGATCATATCGAAACACAGAGAATATGGAATTCATGGTTTAAGCCTCCGCACCTGTCTCCTCTTGGTAAATATATGCATTGTAATGGAGAGGGGGTATTTCATCTACCGCATTGCATAAAAGCATCAGGAACAATTTGCGAAAAGATAACCTGGTATGACTCTCGCACGCAAGCGGTGCGAAAAAATCTGACCCCTTGTGCGGTCTGTCATCCATAAAGGCGACTATGAATATAGAAAAAATATATAACACATTACAACAGAAAATTGCAGCTCTTGAAGCGATAATTCTGATCAGTATGGATGGATTGCCTTTAACCTGTCACGCAAAAGAAGAAATCTCTGTTGACGCAATCAGTTCACTTGCGGCTGCACTGTATCGATCACAAATCACCCACGAAGCTGAAGGACAAAAAATACGAGTACGTATACAAACCAATTTTGGCATACTGGACATACAGAAGACTGTTGAAAATACATTGATCGTCATTGTACTTACCGGCGAATATATTGAGACATTACTTGATTGGTATCAAGAGGAACAAAATACGAACTGAATTTTCAATATCACCTATACTTATTTTTAACCAAGGAGCAGCATATGGCAGAAACAGTAAAAGAAGCTCTTAAAGAGTTTCTCAACATTGATGGCGTCACCGCAGTTGCCATTGTCGGTCGTGATGGTTTTGTTATTGAGTTTGTGGCCACAGACAAAATTGACACGGACGCATTAGGTGCGGTTGTTGCCAGTGCCATTGGCGCATCTGAAATGATCGGTAAACATTTTGACATGGGTAATCTGGAACAGTATCTTCTGGAATTTAACAGGGGAAAAACCATTATCGCGGCGGCAGGCGAAGATATCCTGGTGCTTATCACCGATCCGAGCGCCGTTATCGGCAGTGTCAGATTTGCCGTCCGTAAAGGAATTGTCGGATTGGTAGCATTAATGTAATGGTGGGTATGCGCAAAAACAGTACAGAACCGGATTTGGATCTACTCATGGAAACACCAGGTGTACAAGGGGTGTACGAGGTTGGCATCGATGGTTTTCTTCTGGATTCTCTTGATATCGGGAATGCGGATCCTGAAGCTGTCGCCGCGATATCAGCAGTATCCGCGGTAACATCAGCCCGAATTGGTCCTATGATGAACTTAGGAGAACTGAAATGGATACTCCTGGAATATACGCAGGGCAAAATGATTATTGCCCAATGCGGAAATAAGATATTTGTTGTCGTAACAGACAACCATGTTCTCTTAGGTGATATTTTTTTAAAATTTCAGCATACTCAAGAACAGAATTAAGGAGATGTAATTCATGGAAAAAGAGTTAGCGGTATTGCATAAAGCGGCCTATTTTGTCAGTGCCCTGGCACATGCCAGTGAAAGTAATCTGGGCATGGGCAGTTTGTCTATCTGCGCGCTGGCAGGAAAAAAATTTGGTCAGGAAGCGGTATCAGACTGTGAAAAAACAGATGACCCGATTAAAGCCATTACTTATTTACACGAAGCTTTAAAAAAGCAGGGTATTGTCTGGGATTTTGAGCCATTTGCCTGCGAAGGAGATCCTCTTATCAAAGATGAAAATGGCAAAAAAACAATACTGCTGGTATTTAACACCTGTATGGTGAGAAATGACCTGTTTCACTATTCTCATGAGCAGAAGAAATCCCTCTGTTATATGTCACACGTGGTTTTTGCCGGCGCAATGGAAAAGGTAATGAAAGGGTATGAGGCAAAGCTTGAAATTGTTCATG
>JAUVGS010000508.1 GCA_030593665.1 Chitinivibrionales bacterium
AGGTATCCCCACCAATTAAAGAACTAGTCTGTTTGCCTTTTTTAATATCAATATCAGCTACAACGACTTTGGCATCTTTTTCTGCAAAAGCAATAGCTGTTGCCCTGCCAATTCCCACAGCAGCGCCAGTAACTATAACAATTTTATCTTTAAAATTCACGGTTTTACCTCCTTTAATACAAATCGTTTAAAATTTATATGTCCTCTTCCTACTGAACATCGATTACTATCTGCTATATGAACATTAATCAGGTTGTTTCCGGCTATTCTATAAGAGCTGCCTGATTACAGACAGCTCTTATTTGTTATGATGAGTTGTTTATGGCTCGTCCGGGAAATAGTATGCAGCAGCATTTTCTTTGGTTACCAGTTCTGCTGCTAGAATTATACGAGTTGGGAGCTTCTTCTGGTAAAAACCCTCATAAACTTTGCCGCGAGCACCAAGAACAGCTACTCCCACCACCGTGGCACATTGATCCGGAGGATAGGTTACATTAGCCTGTACCAATGGTTCGCTACCATCCATTATCATCTTAATAACATTTTTATCGCATGCACCGCCAAGGAAATACTTTATATCTTCCCTCCCGGATTCCTTGTATGCCTGCAAGGCACCAAGCATCATATCGTCATCAGCGGTATAAACAGCATCAATTTTTGTATATTTCTGAAGATAGTTTTCCATAATTGCCAAAGCTTTATCCTTTCTCCATTCACCAGGCTGTGAATCGAGAATTTTCATTCCGGGATATTGGGCGATAGTGGCTTTTATTGTTTCAGTCCTGGTAGTATTAATTGGGCAGGGAATACCTTCAATGAGAACAATATCGCCTTTATAATTAAGCTGTTTTGCAAGCCACTCTGATCCCTTGCGTGTATACCCTTCATCATCGTTAGAGAGATAGACATCATACACTACTTTAGAAGTACCACGATCCATAACCACTACATAAATACCTGCCTTGTAGGCTATTTCAATAACCGATGTCACCGATGCGTCGTAGGGCCAAACTATCAGAGCATCGATACCTTTCGTTATCAAGTCTTCAATGTCATTAGCCTGCTTAGTTACGTTTTCAGCATTAACATACAGGAATTCAATGGTTTTGTCTTTGGCTTGCCAGTCAGCCATACCCTTCTTAGCCCAGTAAATAGCGCGCGCCATATACCCGGCAGTGGCTGCAGGCATGGAGTAACCTATTTTCAGCGGCTTTTCGGCTGCTGCAACTGTTAATGTGAGGGCTAGGGATAGAACTAAAACTAACAATAATAGCCATAATAATCTTTTTTTCATTTCGATCTCCTTTCTAACTTATTATATTTTTTGAATAATTCTTCATTTCAAAATCGTTCTGATTTTGCACCCTCACCTCCTCTATTGCTGGAAATTTCATTTTTATTTTGCACCCTCACCTCCTCTATTGCTAAGACTTCTGCCGTTGCAAATACACCGCGCCTATGATCACCAGGCCTTTTACGGTTCCCTGCAGATAGGGAGATATTCCTAGCATGTTAAGCATGTTGTTTATTATACCGAGGATTATTACTCCTACAATGGTACCCCATATGGCTCCTCTTCCGCCGGTAAATGGTGTTCCTCCAATAATAACCGCCGTTATAGCATCTAGTTCGAAACCCATACCTGTATTGGAAGTACTTACCGCATTGAATCGTGAGGTGAGCAATACGGCAGAAACACTTACGGTGAATCCACATAACATATAGCTTAGAAATTTTATACGATTCACATTGATGGCTGAAAATAATGCTACCAGGGGATTTGAACCTACAGCACAGAGATGTCGTCCATAACGGGTACTATTTAAAATAGTATTTAGTATCGCAGCAATAATCAGCATGACTAAGACAGGCACCGGTAGAAACCAGATCGAATTCATGCCGAATTCGCCGTAGTGGCCGCTCACCGACCGTATTTCACCCGCACTCGCCATATAGAGTGACAGAGAACGAAAGATTGCCATAGAACCGAGAGTGACGATGAAAGGCGCGATTCTTCCTCGGGTGATCAGAAAACCATTTAAGGCACCGGATAGGATGCCCATGATTAAAGCAGCTAGAATTGCACCTGAGATTGCGAGGTACTCGTTATTGAAAACCCCCATAAGGTAATTAAGCGTCAGTATTCCAACGGCACCAATGAAGGCCATTAAAGAACCGACGGAA
>JAUVGS010000347.1 GCA_030593665.1 Chitinivibrionales bacterium
CTTACAGATTGCTTTCTTGTTTTTTAGGTATTGGTTACAAATTTATTTGTTACAATACTTTATTCCGAATGCTTTCTTCGGTTAGAAAGGAATCTGATAAGGAACTTACTTGCGGGTTTATCCCGCGTTAGATATCCTCAACTGATAATCGAAAGGATTCTAAATCTTCCTCTGTATCTATACCAATTCCGAAGTATTCTCTCTTCAGACACACTATTTTCATCCCGTGTTCCAACGCACGCAGTTGCTCAAGTTTTTCCACTTTCTCCAGTTCTCCCGATTCAAGGGTACAAAATCGGGCAAGACTTTCCCGGGTAAAACCATAGATACCGATATGCTTGTATCCGGTATACCGGGCATCATCCCTGCCAAAAGGAATTGGTGCGCGGGAAAAATAAAGGGCTTCCCTCTTTGCGGAGAGGACAGCCTTCACCACATTAGCATCATGCATTTCTTCTATTGTAGCATAGGTTACACAGGTAAGCAAGCTCAAATTATCTAATTTTAAAAGGTTTTCAGCGAAACCTTTTAGTATGTCAACCGGTATTTGAGGTTCATCTCCCTGTAAATTTACAATATAGTCACCTGCTGTTTTTTGCACTACTTCATTAACCCGGTCAGTACCCGAGGCGTGCTCGGGTGAAGTCATAAGTGCACTGCCGCCATGCTGTGTCACGGTATCCATAATTCGTGCATCATCCGTTGCGACATAGACATCATCAAACGCCCCCGACTCCTTTGCCCTGTTATATGTCCACATAATAAGAGGCAAACCTTTGATCGATATAAGCGGTTTTCCCGGTAATCTGGTGGAGCCATACCGGGCTGGTATTACACAGATTGTCCGTTTTCCCTGTTGTGCCTTCATTATCTTTCCTATGCAATCAGGTAATAACTTTAGGAACTGTAAAAAATCCCTTTTTCACTGATGGGCCGTTTTGAAGAATTTTTTCAGCGGGAAGTGATTCGGTTTCTACATCATCACCAAGTGGATCATGTTCCGGAATCATGAATGCAGCAGGTTCTATCTTTGTTGTATCAGCTTCATTGAGTTGTTCAACATAATCGAGAATAGAGCCCAGCTCACGCGTAAAGGATATAATTTCCTCTTCGCACACCTCCAATCGCGCTAAGTTGGCGATATGTTCTACGGTTTTCTTCTCAATCAATTTTATTTCTCATTTTTTTTCTCACACCGGTTGCAGATTGGCAAATTTCGCCATCATCCGTTTTCGACTGCCGTCATTAAAAAGAACCGTCAACCGCATGTCAGGCCCAAATCCACTGATCGAAAGTATTTTCCCCCGGCCGTATTTCCCATGGGTAACAATCTGCCCCATACGATATTGCACGGTCTCCTGATTGAAATCATCATACACCGGTGAAGTATCGATTTCACTTTTTTTATAAGCGGAAACCCTTCTCCCGGCACGTGCGGAATAGGGTTTTATTGTTGGAGAAAACAGGGTACTATGATCCACGAAACGAAATAACTGCGGTGAAACCTGTTCGATAAATCGCGATGGCGTCATTGGCATTATTGAACCAAAGCGCATCCGGGTGTTTACATAAGAACATTCGAGTATCTCCATTGCTCGCGTTGAGCCGACATAAAACAGCCGGCACTCTTCTTCCAGTTTGAGCTCATCATCAAAATTCTGACGTGAAGGGATCAAACCATCTTCAAGGCCAACCAGAAAGACTACTTCAAACTCAAGACCCTTTGCACAATGGAATGTCATGAGGTTTACCGCACCGTTCTCCTGATTCCATCCATCGATATTAGATGCCAAAGAAACATCTTCGAGAAAATCAGAAAGTGTTTTCCCCTGATTTTCAGCATGCCATATAGTCAAAGCATTCAACAGCTCATTAATATTTTCCAGACGAGCCCGGGATTCTTCAGTATCCTCATTCTCAAGCATATCAACATACCCGGTTACCGAAAGCATCTGAGAAAAGATATCCGGCGATGGTGCGTTATTATTTCGCATTTCAATTAGAAGGGAAAATACCGAACTGAAATCCTCCAGTCCTTTTTGTGTACGGGTAGTAAAAGAATCATAATCATGGGTTACAATAAGATTAAATAATGTTTTTCCTTTTCCCCTGGCTGCCTTGGAGAGTTTTTCCTGTGTCTTTGCCCCAATACCTCTTGCAGGAACATTCAATATCCGTTCACAACTGATAGTATCATCAGGATTAACCAGAAGGCGAAGATACGCTAAACAATCTTTCACCTCTTTCCGCTCATAAAAACTTGTCCCGCCTACAAGCACATACTGGATATTTCGTTTTCTCAGAACATCTTCGAAAGAACGTGACTGTGCATTAGTCCGAAACAGGATTGCAATATCACCCGGTGCCTTATTTTCAGCAATAAACTCACCGATCTTCTCCGCCACAGAATCCGATTCCTGACGATCATCGCGATAGCGGTTTACAACTACCTTCGTACTGCTTCTTTGGGATGTCCACAGCTTTTTATCGGCACGGTTTTGATTTGAACTGATTACCGCATTAGCAAAATCAAGAATTGCCTGTGACGACCGGTAATTCTGCTCCAGCGTAAAAACTCTTGCCCCGGGAAACACGGTATCAAAAGAAAGGATATTCTCTATCAGAGCGCCACGCCAACTGTATATGCTCTGATCGTCATCACCCACGACAAAGATACACTGGTGCGCCTGGGCAAGGAGCCGCACCAAATTGAACTGAGATTTATTGGTATCCTGATATTCATCAACAAGTACATGGTGAAACTGTCTTCGATAACTATCTAATATATCACGATTTTTTCGAAACAGATACACGGCATTTGTCACTAAATCATCAAAATCCATGGCCTGAGCCTGTTTTAATTCCTTCTGGTACTGCTTATAAACACCAATCACCTCACGTTCATAGTACGAACCTCCCGTTCCTTCTAATTCCTCGCAGGGGATACAGGCATTTTTATAGTTGGAAATAATTCTTCGCAACTGTTTTGGCTGCATGCTTCGTTCCTCGAGGCCCAGTTCTTTCATAACTTTCTTTATTAATGAAAGTTGATCCTGTTCATCATAGATAGAAAAGGTTGATGTGTATCCGATTTTATGCGCCTCGCGCCTGAGAATACGGGCACAGAGTGAATGAAACGTCCCTATCCACAGACCGGTACAGGAGATAGCAATCAATTCCTCTACCCGGTTACGCATCTCTGAAGCTGCTTTATTGGTAAAGGTCGCAGCAAAAATGTTATTGGGGAAAAGGCCGACCTCTTTGATAAGGAAGGCTATCTTTGCAGTAAGAACCCGTGTTTTACCGGTTCCCGCTCCTGCAAAAACAAGTTGAGG
>JAUVGS010000309.1 GCA_030593665.1 Chitinivibrionales bacterium
CCTCCTCCGCCATCACTTCCCGTCACCCTCATTCTGGCACTCCCTCGACCAAAAACGGTAAAAAAGATACTTCAATGTGCAACCGCTTTAGGTGTAAAGCGAATCATTTTCTTACGAACATGGCGAGTTGAAAAAAGCTACTGGCAAAGTCCGGTGCTTGAACAGAAATCCATTATTCACGAATGCACGTTGGGGTTAGAACAAGCTTGCGATACTGTAATGCCTGTTATTGAATTCAAGCATCTTTTCAAACCTTTTGTTGAAGATGAGGTACCTCTCCTCATCCGGAACGGGGAAGCAATTGTCTGTCATCCATATGCTGATAATACTATCTCTGGAACTCTTACCAACAAACCTGTTACAATTGCAATTGGCCCTGAGGGTGGTTTTATTGAATATGAAATCAATTTACTGGTTCAACAGGGTTTCAAACCAGTCTCTTTTGGTAGACGGATTCAAAGGGTGGAATATGCTATACCATTCATTCTGGGGAAAATTTTTGATAACGTTTAAAAACCTTTGCTTTTTAGTGCTTTTACCTCCCGTTCAGTTAAATACCTATACGCTCCCCTTTTCAAATTGCTCAGTTTAATCACACTGAACTGTACTCTTTTCAATCTGATTATTTCATACCCAAGCGCCTCAAACATACGGCGAATCTGCCTGTTCTTCCCCTCATAAAGATCAATCTCATACCAGCACTTATCCTTTGCAAATTTAGCTGCAAGCTCTCTGATAGCGCCTGCCCGCAATATCTGCCCCTCTGATGACACGCCGGCATGCACCATTAATTCAGCATCTTCTTTCTTTAACAACCTGGAAATCTTAACCTGATATACTTTTTTAATATGAAATCGTGGATGAGTAAGGCTATGAATCATATCCCCATCATTTGTTAATAACAACAGCCCTTCTGAATTTCTATCCAATCTACCGATATATTTTAGGATATCTGCATTACAACCGTTTTTTTTCAGTGCATCATATATAGTTTCTCTTCCCTGTGGATCTTTTGCAGTAACTATCGTCCCTCGTGATTTATAATAGGCAATATACTCACGTCTCTTAATCTCTTTCATTATCCGGCCTGCATATTCCACTCTGTCTTTACCCGAATTGACCTTAACACCCAGCATCGTGATTTTTTTACCATTTATTCGAATTTTACCGGAAGCTATAATAGTATCACATTCCCTTCGTGATCCAAGTCCACATTGGGCAAGATAACGGTTAAGCCTGATACTCTCCGAAAGGTTATTTTTTTCCATTATCCTCTTCCCCTAATAGTGTTGCCAGATGCGCCAGGTTCTCCACTGCGACAACAGTAATTCCAATAATTCTTGAAATTCGTGCTATCGAATATCCATCAAGAGTATACTCCTTATAATTCAACATTACGTTTGGGACTATAACGGTATCTATTTTTCCCTCTTTCAGGCGAATCGTTCGTAGTACATCATGCGCCGTTAAAAGTCCGGCGACCGTAACAGATTCACCCAGGTAGTTATTGTGTACCGGTTCTATATCTAATGTACAATTGGGAAAATATTTATTCAGCCCGCCTATAATTTTTTTAACATATGACAAAGCACTCATTGAAGAAAGTATCAGATAAGATTTTACTTCTTTTTTCAGCACTCGATTAGTATTTTTTCGCTTTTTAAGATTCGTCCGAACCTGCCGCCATTCATTTTTCAGCAAGCTGATTAACCCGACCCCGTTTTCAATCTGTGGGTATCCTTCATAATATTTACCGGTCGGAATAGGAATCCCCGCTCTGAGAAATATTTCATCAGCGAGAAATAACCTCCTGATTCCACTCTTCTTTTTGTCCTGCTCACTCACTGTATCAACCACCCTGCAAATACGTTTCGCATCTTCCGAGGAAACCGGCCTTAGATTATTTCGTTGATATTTTGTCAGTCAGACAGGAACAACGGCTATTGACAAAAGACCTTTTTTAAAAGATAAAAGATCACGGATGGTCTTTTTTAATACAGCGCCATCATTGATGCCCGGACATACTACTACCTGGGTATGAAAAGTAATACCATGCGTCTCCAGTGCCCTGAGTTGATCCATTATTTTGCCGGCATTTTTATTATTAAGGATATCGCGACGAATGTCCGGATCGGTTGCATGAACAGAGATGAAAAGCGGTGCGAGTCCCAGCTCGATAATCCTGTCCATTTCATTTGCCGTAATCGATGATAATGTTATGTAGTTACCGTTAAGAAAGGAATATCTGTAATCCTCATCTTTAACATACAGGCTCTTTCTTAAGCCACGTGGCAACTGATCAATAAAGCAGAAGACACACCGGTTCCTGCACCTTCTCACCGGCGCTGGAACAAAATCGATACCAAGTAATTCTCCCGGTTGACGAATCAAATGTATAGTTTTTTTCTTATCCTTTCTGAGGAATGCTATCGTAAGATTTTCACACGATGCGAAATAAGTAAAATCCAGGTCGTCTGCAACCGGTTCGCCGTTAACAGAAAGGATTATATCATGTTTTCGAAGCCCCGCTGCATGTGCCGGCGACACAGCGTATATCTTTGCAATACGGATGCCGGTAGATTTACCGTTTTTTCTGATATACATGGTATCTGCAACTTACAAATTTTATTGTCTGTTAATTTCGTAGTATTACAATAGCCACCTGAAAGATGTTTTATAAATAAACTATTGCATTCTTTTTATTAGTTTGATAATATAATACTTGCAGGAAATACTTTTCATTTAACGGATATAAAGGTATCATTATAACTAGTATATACCTGATTTATATCGTACTCTATACTATGAAGAAAAACCAGTTGCGTAATGCCAAAGCAGTACTTACCAGCAGGAGGTTTTATTGTGGATGTAAAAATGATTAGGCCGGGAATAAGTCTTGTTGTTATTGCCATCGGACTTTTTGTCTGTTCAATTCATGATGATGCGGGAAATCCAGTCATTACCAATGAAACGATACAGGAAGAGATCCCGCGTATTACCCTACTACCATTTGACCCGGTCAAAAATGGAGACACAATAGCAATCACAATATTTCTTTGGAAGGATACCACTAATACTATCCCAATAGCAAACGCAGCCGTTTCCGTGTCCGTATCACACGGATGGCTTTCCGGCACTACTATTACTACTAACAGCAGCGGCTATGCAACGGTACAATTCAGCGACACCCTGCTTGCGGCAAATAGCGAAACCCGGGTAATTACCTTTCAATATCTCTCGGCTGACACCAGCGCTGACATTACGGTTTCAAACGAAACGATTGTCCTGCAAAAGCACTATATGACGATCAGTGCAAGCAGCTATGTTATCTTTGCAGATGGTATAAGCACTTCAACTATTACCGTAAAAATTAAAAATGAGACATTCAATCCGATACCAGGTGAGACTATTATTTTTGCTACTAATGCCGGTGATATTACTGCAAGTAACATAACGGATGCAAGCGGCGTTGCAACAGCGACCTTGACCAGTGAGAAACGAAATGTGATCGCACTTATAACGGCTTCCATGACCAATGACACTTCAAAAGAGGCGGTTACGAAGGTTGAATTTACCGGCATAAACATCTCCACAACTGCCGAACCTCAAAGTATCGTACCGAACGGTATCGACTCCAGCATTATTACCATGACCCTTCATG
>JAUVGS010000274.1 GCA_030593665.1 Chitinivibrionales bacterium
GGCTTCGGCTTTAATACGCATTTCCAGTGACTTTGAGTACTGTTCAACCAGTTCCGGGTTGGCCTGTTCCTGAGCTTCTAAAAGCCTCTGATAGTCTTCCTGGGGAAATTTTGAATCGATTGCCAGATAGACAGATTTATCACTTTCTTTATCCTTACCGGGGAGTTTAATAGCGTATTCAACGCGTTCGGATCCGCTTTTTTTAACGGCAACATTTCTTTCAAATTGCTCCGGTGAAAGGAATTGCTCTAAAAGATTCCCTAATTGAGCTTCACCCCAGATACCCCGTACCTTTACATTGGTTAGTACCTTTTTCAGATCACCAACACCGGCGGCCAGATTCTGCATTTCACCCAGGCCTTTGTGAACCAGTTCCAACCGTTCCGAAACCAGTTTAAAGGATTCTCCCAACCGTTTTTCGAGCGTATTCTGCAGCTTTTCATCGACTGTCCGGCGCATCTGATCAAGTTTCTTCTCATTGCCCTCCTGCAGGTTCTTCAGTTGATCATTAATTGTGTTACGGACTCTTTCAATACGGGTTTCGTTGGATTCGGTAAGATCTTTAATGCGTTTGGCGACAAGTTCAAAGTTTTCCGACTGCGACTTGCCCATTTCACTTATGGTTTTTACCAGGGCTTCAGTAGAAGATTTCTGACCGGCAGCTATCTCTTCACGCAGTTCACGGGATGCTTTCGCTGATTCTTCCCGTGCGATGCGAAACTCTTCACGCGTAGCCTGCTCAATAAGTTTGCTTTGTCCGGCAGGTCTTCCGGTGTATTGGAGAAGGACTAATACAATGACAATAATTGATAAAATAAGCGAAGAAACAAGAAGGATTAATTCCATAGTACTAATTCACAATCGGTTAAATATTTAAATAGAAAACCCTGAACCTTTAAACGACTGGCAGGAAATTTATTTCCACCAGGAGTTATCCCCTTGTGGGAGAAGCGTCCGACCAAAAAAATAATATAAATACCTGAAAAGGAGTTGTATGAAATATTTTTTATATGGCTATTATTTAAATCCAAACGGAGTATTTTTTATGTCATATCTGATCAGAAAACATATAAGGCATCCTGTCGTTACGGTGAGTCTCTTTGCATATAGTACCGATGAAGGTAAAATAGAGCTGGCTTCGGTCAAGTATGGACATTACACAACATATAACGGTAAGAAAGCTGTTCTTTCCGACACTGGAGTTTTGCAGGAGTATGCAGATGCGATTACCGGTTTTCTCGATAAAACGAATCGTGATTTAGGTCACGTTAAACTCGTATTAGATGGGTATACCGATTTTCAGAAAAGTGTTTTGCTGGCAGCACGAACAATTCCATGGGGAGAAACGGTTTCATACAAAGCACTTGCTGAAATATGTGGCTATCCGAGTGCAATACGGGCGGTAGCGAATGTTATGCGCAACAACCGGTTCCCGCTGATTATACCCTGTCACAGGGTTATTAAATCAAATGGGACAACCGGTGGTTTTGCTGGACAAGAAAACGGGGAAATGGTTAAATTAAAGAGGGCTTTGCTTGAGCGGGAAGGAATTACGTTCCATTAAAATATCCAGGTTTATACCGGTAAGGTTGCTATGAAAAATTATATCCTTGACACAACAGTATTACTCTACGATCCGAAAGCACTCTTCGCATTTGAGGAGAATAATGTCATCATTCCGATAACCGTTATTGAAGAGATAGACCGCTTTAAGAATGATATGAGTGAAGTGGGCAGAAATGCCCGTCAAACCTCACGTTTTCTTGATAAACTACGGGTGAAAGGCTCTCTCTCGTCAGGGGTAAAATTGGATAACGGCGGCTTGCTTTCTGTAAAGATCAGTTCACGTAAAAGTATCAGTTCAATTCCGCTTGATTTTCAGGAGAAAAAGCGCGATACCTTTCTTTTTGCCGTTACCATAGAAGAACATGAGATAACCAAACTCTCTACGATTCTTGTCACTAAAGATGTGTATCTGCGTATTAAAGCTGATGCTCTGGGTATTGTTGTGTCAGATTATGAATCCGACCGGGTTGAAATAGAGGAACTCTATTCAGGATATACTACTTTTCAAACCGGTACCGCTGCAATTGAATCGGTGAAGAAAGGCCGGCCAATCCCTGCTGACGAAGTTGGAGAGGAGTTCTTCCCAAATCAGTATATTACACTTGTCGATGAAACCAATGACGAGAATATCGTATATGGCCGCTATAATGAAAGTAAAAAACACATTTGCCCCCTTATTCAACAGACACAGAAAGTGTATTGCCGGGTATCATCACGGAATCGTGAGCAGGCATTTGCGCTCGATGCGTTGTTGAATGATGATGTCGGCTTTGTGACTTTGGTAGGGAAAGCCGGTACCGGTAAGACATTGTTTGCTGTTGCCGCAAGTGTGTATAAAACAGTTGATGAAAATGTATATACCCGTATTCTGGTTTCGCGTCCGACGTTGCCGATGGGGCAGGATATCGGTTACCTTCCCGGCACGGTCGAGGAAAAACTGACGCCATGGATGTATCCTATTTCTGATCATGTCGAATTGATAATGAGGAGTGAAAAAGGGGTAACCCATAAGATCCGCGGTTTCAGGGAGCTGATTGATATGGGAATCCTTGTAATTGAGCCGCTTACCTTTATTCGCGGCAGATCGATACATAACCAGTATCTCATTGTTGATGAAGCGCAGAACCTCACACCCCATGAGATTAAAACTATTATTACCCGGGTGGGAGATGGGACAAAGATTGTTCTTACCGGAGATCCATACCAGATAGATAATCCCTATATTGACTCTTCAAGTAATGGTTTGACCTATGTTGTGGAAAAGTTCAAGAAGCAATCTATAACCGCTCACATTACACTTACCAAAGGTGAGCGGTCTGCCATTTCAGAACTTGCAGCAAATCTGTTATAGCATTTGTATACGTTCACAGGTTCAGGGTTCCCCGTTCAGGGGTTACATCGCCTTTTTTGTGATTCTGTATTCTGTATTCTGTTCTATCCTTTTATCCTGCCAACGATCCTCTCTGCAGCCGCTTTCATCTTTTGCTTATTTGTGCTAAAAATAAAGAAGAATTGTGATTCTCCTTCAAGGACGTCTGCCTGCAAAAAATCTAATTCGTTACTTAGTTGTTTGAGTGCACGTTTTGGCCCGATACTAAGAGGGAGTCCATGCGTTACAAACGGCAGCACTTTTTTCCCTTTGATCGAGTCTATATGCGTAAAGACCGAGCATAATACATGGGAGGCGCCGAACGCCCAGACCGGAGCGCCAAAGAGTATGACATCATATTCAGCAACTTCCGGTATTTTCCGAAACTGAATATTTCGTGTCCACGGTTTAGGAATGCCGTGTGGACGGAGAAGTTCCACATCACAGTCAATGCCGGCTTCCCGAATCTGATCAGCGATAGCACGTGCAAATGACGCGGTATGGCCCGATTGCGAATAGACAATAATACCTGTTTTCATAGTATTCCTCCCTTTTTTGTTGTATTAAAAATTTTGTACCTTCGGCTTGACATATTCATACGGTGTTCTTGTAAACCATTCCTCTAAATGTTCTTCGACTTCTGTTAGGGGAAGGGATGTTATAAAAAAACAATCGGTAATCTGTATGTATGCGTCTTCTTCCGGGCTGCCTGAAAGGATTTGAGCATTGAGATAATCATTGGCAAGGCCGCTGAAGGTTAGGCCGTCATAAGTGGTTATGGTATAGGTCTCACCTGATTTTTTAATGTTGATGATGAGATGAATCTGTAAATCGGCTGCATAGGATGATAATAGAGACGTTTTATACACGGGTATATCTTTTTTGGAAATAAAAGTACTCTTTTTATCCGGATGATGAATAATCAGCGCCCAGATGAGTAAAGGAAGTTTTGACAGGGCATAGATACTTTCGTAGGTGTCAGGATGTTCCGTTGCAACGGTGTACCCCTTATTTTTAAGTACCGCTGCCATGACAGGGATGTTCTGCACCAGTGGCTCAGTATTCGCAATAAAAGATTCGGGTGATTGTTTTTGATACGCATTCCAGAGATAGGCAATCG
>JAUVGS010000553.1 GCA_030593665.1 Chitinivibrionales bacterium
GCAACCGAATCCGGTGCGGTTATTGACTACCGGGACTGGCATATCCCGCTCGGGAGACGTTTCCGTGCTCTGAAACTCTGGTTTGTCATCCGCCACTATGGTATTGAAGGATTACAGTACCATATAAAACGCCATATCGAACTGGCACAGACATTCGCCGGATGGGTCAGTGCTTCCGATGATTTTGAACTGGTAACCACTCCCCCATTGAATCTGGTATGCTTCAAACATAAAAACAACAATGATTTCAATAAGCAGTTACTTGAAGAATTGAATCGAACCGGTAGATTATTCATGACCCATACTATGCTGAATGATATATACACGCTCAGATTTTCAATCGGGCAGACCAATACAGAGGAAAGACATGTTAAACAAGCATGGGAATTAATACAGAAAACAGCAAAACGAATTCATCGCTAAAAACCTTATCACTTTATTTTATATGGAAATCGAATATAACAACCAAACGGAATTTCATACCTATGATTAAAATAGTAACCTTTGCACAGTACGAAAAAGAGATACGGCTGGTAAGAAATACGGTCTTTACCGAAGAACAGGGCATATCATCAGCTATCGACTTTGACGGACGCTGTCCTGACTGTTACCATGTACTTGCGTTGAACGATGAGGGCCAACCGGTCGGTACCGGCCGTATGCAGAAGAATGGGCACATCGGCAGGCTTGCGGTAATTGCAGACCGGCGGGGTAACGGCATCGGCAAAGCTATGCTGAACGAATTTGTTTTATATGCGCAAAGTATCAGTTTAAAACAAGTCTACCTTAATTCGCAGGAGCAGGCTATTGGATTCTATGAGAAATGCGGATTTGTCTGTGAGGGTGAGATTTTCTATGAAGTAAATATCCCGCATATTAAAATGGTAAGGAATGTTATGCAGTAAAGATACGTAATTAAAGGAAATACTTCGATATTACTCAATAGTCACAAACATCTTCCCATTATCCCCGGGTTTAAAGGTCATATCCTGCGTCAGTACTTTCCCCTGCGCGGTAAACTGCATACGGTGAGTCCCCGGAGCTACATTTAGTTTATCAACGTTGGTCTTTCCAACAAAAGATCCATCCATAAAAACCTTGGCATTGGGAGGTATTGAAAATATCAAGACCGTTGCCGTTTTTCCCTTTTCATCTTTTGGCGAAGCTTCTTTTGGTTTACGAATGGGCTCTTTTTTCACAACAGTTTTCCTGGCTGAAGGATCAACCAGTTCTGCCAGTTTGTCAATAACCGGACTCACTGTTATATATTCATCGACAAACTGCTTCAGTATTTTAGTCAGATTACCCGATGTACCGGCTGTTTCATCCTTTTTAACCTGGTCTGCAGCCCATTGAAATCGTTTGTTAATTTCACTTAGTAGTACCTGCATTCTGCGGTGGCCGTATGCGATAATATCCTTTCGCAGTTTTGAATCCTTTTTCAGCCGATTGGTATAGGAACAGTAGGTTAAAAGATCACTGAGATTCTTCACGCTTAAATGAGCTGTTTCCGCATTATTGAGCGCAAGTAACGCTTTGGTATAAAAAACCTGCTTATCTTTATTGTTTTCTGAATAGGTATATATTCTACCTGCAAAAGGTGAGATTCTCTTTGCAAATGCTTTTGTTTTCTGAGCATACCCTGTGTAATTAACTTCCTGTGCAAAGCTGCACGCTACACAGGCAATAACTAAGCAAATCGAAATTCTTTTCATTACCTGTCCTCCTTATTACAATGCCCTGCCATGAAGTGCTATTGTATTAAAAAGCGTATTTTACAATCGCAGTCAGGACGACTGCTGTTGTAACTCTTTTGCTCTTTTT
>JAUVGS010000560.1 GCA_030593665.1 Chitinivibrionales bacterium
CAATCGTCTGATCTGGGAATAAAGAAAAGTGGTTGGGAAAGGCTGCTGAGTTTCGCCGCCGGATCCGTCGATGACGTGATGAACTTGCTGAAACGGGAAATGTATACACATTTCCGACAGCAAGGGTTGTATCTATGGGTATTGTATCAAATACAGGATTTCTATTTACATTATTTACGGTAATATCAAATGTGTGTGTCGTGAATATGCTCGTATTCTTTTCATCAACCGCTTTAAAGAGCAAACTGCTTTTTTCCTGGGGCACTGCATTTGAAGCTATAGTGTAATCCGGTGTTGCTTTCAGGGTATAGCTGTTAGTGCCATTATCCGTTATCGTGATCCATGATGGCAAGACCGGGGCCTCCAGTGTTGGTGTTGTTCCTTCAGGATCGCTGATTAGAATATTGACCGACTCAGTGGTATTTTCACTCAGAATTATTTTTGTCGGATTTGTGGCTGGTTCGTTGAATACCGGTTTTGCGTTTACGTCTGTTACCGATATATGAACGACAAAGGAGTCGGTAAGCTGCGTTTGATTGGTTGAAGCGTAAAAGGTGACATCGGAAAAGGTCTTTATCGAATCCGTTGTCACAGTGTATGAAGGAGTATAAGAGAAAACACCCATGGTTTTTGATATGACCTGGAATCCTCCGGTTCCCATACCGACCAGTGAATATGGTGCGTTTTTAACCGGTAAAAAGCTGACACTGTTCGAATCCGGGTGGATGATACTGACTGTGCAGATATAGGTTTGCATCTCCTGTATCTGCACGGTTAAACCTGACTGTACCAATCCTGAAACCGTTATTTGGGGAGGAATGGTAACAAACCCGACATACACAGCCACAATAATGTCGGTCGTATCGAATGCATCAGCGGCGGAGAGCACAATATCATATTTACCGGAATCTGCATATTGCGATTGCCAGGAAAGCATTTTCTTTGTTGTATCGAAGACAACAGTCCCAGGACGAGGCAGCCCGTTTTTCTTTAAGATATAGGTGATTTTGTCTACATCCGGATCGATTGCTTTAAATGGAGATTGCAAGGTTGCCCCTTCTTCAATATCATATACCAACGCCGGGGTGTCAGTGACAAAAACAGGCGCTCTATTCACATTATTCACAGTAAGCCACATTGCCGCACCAGTCGAAATATTCCCATCAGAGGCGGTAATTTTTAGTGAGTATGTTCCGGCGTGGGTAAAATTCGGAGCAAAAAAGTAGATCGCCTCCGCGACGATTGAGTCGCCGTCAGGGGGAACATCCGATTGTATTGAATACGTCAGAGTATCATTATCAGGGTCGGAACAGGAGTCCGACAGGGAGACTTTGAGTGTGTTACCTTCATTAATTGCACAGTGCAGGGTATCCATAAGCCATTGCGGAGCGTGATTTCCCAGGATAAGCGTATAGGTCTCACTCGCGGCAGTGCCTGCCGTGTTGGATACCAGACAGTAGTATGAGGTATTATTATCTGCATCGGTAAGTTTAGGAAATGCGAGAGTGTCCGTTGTTTCGGATGAAAGCGCTACGCTGTCTTTATACCATTGATAGCAAAGGGTATCGCTTCCCGATGCCTTAACATGAATAAAAAAGGATGAATCTTTTTCCGGTGCGCCGGAGGTCTCAAGGTTGATGTTGTGTGGCGGTATCAAAACGGAAACAGTGCATACCTTACTCGTATCATAACC
>JAUVGS010000180.1 GCA_030593665.1 Chitinivibrionales bacterium
AATGAAATGTCAATATCAAAAACGGTTGGTGCGCTGTCAAACCATCTGTCTTGTATTGCCGGAGAAAGGGTTTTAAGAGTAAGTAAAAAAGGAGATGGGATTTGTGCAATTTCTAAATCTGCGGTGTTTGAAACTATTAACTCAATAATTCGTCGCGCATCAAATGTAAGGAAGCGGTTGTCTATACCGGTGAATTTTTTTGAGGCTCTTGGCATTCACTATATCGGCCCCATTGATGGGCATAATATTAAAGACCTCATTGACATTTTCGCCTATGTCAAGAAGCACCTTCCCTGCCCGGTATGTGTGCATGTCTTAACCAAGAAAGGCAAAGGGTATCGCTATGCTGAAAAGGATGCAACACGATATCATGGCGTTGGAAAATCGTTTCGCGGCACAGATGACATCAGGGTGAAAGAGGATTCATCGCCGTCATACAGCAATATTTTTGGCGAAGCTTTAGTTGAAATCGCGGAAACAAGGAAGGATGTTGTGGCAATTACTGCGGCCATGCGCGATGGTGTAGGCTTGCATTCCTTTTGCAGTAAGTTTCCTGACAGATTTTTTGATGTGGGTATCGCCGAAGGGCATGCGGTTACATTTGCGGCAGGTCTCGCCCGTAATGGATTAAAGCCGGTGGTTGCCCTGTATTCAGCTTTTTTGTTACGGGCATGCAGTCAGGTTGTCTATAATGCAGCGCTGGATAAATGCAACATTATCTTTTGTGTTGACCGGACCGGGATTGTTGGTCAGGATGGTGAAACACACCACGGGAATTTCGATTTACCCTATCTGAGAGCGGTTCCTGGTGTAACAATACTGGAACCGAAAAATGCGCATGAGCTAAGGAATATGCTTTATACCGCAATGTCCGAAATCGATGGGCCGGTTTTTATCCGCTATCCAAGAGGGCCGGTACCTGATACTGAATTCGATTACCCGCTGGAGAAAATCAATACGACCGAACCTGAAGTGATTAGAAAAGGTGAAAAGGGCGCATTGCTTTCTGTGGGAGCAAGTTATGAAACTGCTATCGGTGTATTTGAGAGACTGGAATGCCTCGATATGCATCCCTGTTTGATAAATGTGCGCTGTATTAAACCTCTCAACGAACGCTTTTACCACGATTTTTTTAAAAGATATCGTCATATTGTTTCATTGGAGATACACAATCCAGTAATCGGAGGTTTCACATCGGCACTTATGGAATTGGCAGTAAAACTGGAAGTGAAACCGTTTCCACGGTTTTTGCCGATAGGAATTCCTGATGCATTTGTATCACACGGATGTATCGCAGTGTTAAGGAATGAACTGGAATTGGATATAGACAGTATTGTCAGCAAAGCAGTACCATTTTTTAAACACACTGAAGTCAATAACGTTACTACGATTGCACGGAAAAAGGAGACTGTTGGAATCGTAACACTCCCTCGGTAAGCATTTTTCACTGTACCGGTGAATCTATACCATATCATACCATATCACTACTACGTATTTTGTTATTTTTAACGATACAATTTAGCAAAAAGCATTGCCTTTTTAACTCCGCGACTGTATACTTATGAGCGCCTTGATACAAGATCGGGGACGACGGGTTAAAAGTCTGTTTTTAAAGTATCCGGTGGAGAGATACGCGGTGAATCTAATACTAGAACTTATCTGTTTGTTTCTGTTTACAATAAGTTGTCTTTTTATTTTTTTTGAGCTGCGTACTAAATTCGACAGGGCATTTCTCTATTTCGGTATCTCAAATCTTCTGCTGTGCAGTTTCTGTGCCATAGATATCTGGATACAACCTGAGTCGCTCGATCTTCAATGGACCAGGTTTCAGCACCTTATTATCAGTTTCTTTCCTGCTTTTTTGATATGGTACTTATTTGTCGTTGCTGATACGAAGCGCAGGGATATTGTTAAAATACTCTTTTTTATTGCAATCATTTTATCATTCCTTTTTTATACGGATCTTATGCTTGTCGGCAAAGATAATACTGTTGCGACAACACTGTTATATAATCTTCTTTTCGCCCCTTTTATTCTTGGTGTCATTATCGGTATAAACTGGTTTATTATCCGAAGACTTGCTTATACCGTTTCCTATAATAAACGGGTGCTGGTTTTTCATTTGGTAGGAATCGTATTGCTCTCGATATTCAGCATGCTTGACATGGTCGGGTTGATTCTCGGACAGCGGTCACTGCTTCCTGTTGCCAGTGGCAGCTTATTGGGAGTCTTTGCCTTCGCCCTGATAACCACCGTTGTGTTTGCAGAAAGGTTTGCGCAGCTCGTACTGGAAAGGGAAGCTACATTTGAAAAGCTCAAAACAGCGTATCGTGAACTTGACACCTCCCTTACCCTGCGGGAACTGGGAAAGAGTACCTCAATTATCAATCATGAGATTAGAAATTATACCTGTGCGATTTCAGGATTCGCACAGCTTGCGAAAACATCAAAGAGCCTTGACAAAAAAGCACGATCTTCACTAGACAAAGTCATTAACAGTATTCATAAACTTCAGGATTTCAGCCAGGATATACTTGAATTCTCAAAGTCACGGTTAATACGTGACAAGGTGCGTCTGAATATTGGAAGTCTCCTTGAGTCTTGTATTGAAAATCATTTTCCTGAGTTAAAAGAATGTTTCAGTATGAATGGTTTTGATAAAAAATATTACATTAACGGGGATTGGAATAAGCTGGAACATGTATTCTTGAATGTGATAAAGAACTCTGTCGAAGCAAATGCACGGGCAATTGTTCTGTCTCTCCTACCCGCGCCGGCTGTACTGGTGGTCACTATAGAAGATGACGGAGTCGGTTGTACAGAGGAGCAATTGGAAAATATGTTTAAAGCATTTTATACTACAAAGAAAGGAACGAAGGGTTCGGGGCTCGGCATGCCCATAGTCCGGTCGATTGTGGAGAGTCATGGCGGGCACATTAACTGCTACAGCAAGAATCTGCTGAATAATGGAGAGCATGGATTAAAACTTGTTATTGCTTTTCCATCTTATAAAGAAACTGAAGAGGATAAAAAGGGAGAAAAAGATAATATCATTTTCATGAAAGAAGGAATAGATGACCTTACTATTCCGTTTCGTGTTTTTCAGAATATATCGCTCAATCCCCATATTGTTCAGAATGTCAGCGAGATTACAACGGAACAATTTTCACCTGAAGAAGTTATGATCTTTGGAACCGCTAAAAACATTAACCGGGTAAAAAGAAAATTTGACACGTCATATGTAACCTATACGTTCATCAATAGTGACAAGTATGGCCTGTATGTTATTGACAAGGATGACCGCTCAAAAGTAATACCCTTCACAGAGGATTTTGTTATTTCCTGCCTGGATAAGCAGAAAAATAAGTTGAGAGTTCCTTTACCGGAAACACCTGACCTCGTTTTAAAATGCCCTGACAATTGAACACCGTTTTACCTGGTAAATTCAATCAGAGTGAAAGATTTCTGTACACTGTAATGCTCCATGATTTATCCTAGCTAAGACATTGAGTTGTCGATAGTTAGTGGCGATTTTTATTCCTGTCTGTGATATTATAATAAAGTGCCTGTTCTTTCGCTCAACCAGATTTTCATGAATAAGCGATAAATTAGGCTTATATTTAAGTATATATAAAACTTATTTAATAATCGTGGTCATAATCACCAGAATTCATAAATTAAACCAATAATTACTGCTGATTTCATACAAATCAACGGGGGGCGGGCTGTATGAAGGTATCTTCATTTATTTCATTCCTGTTTTTTCTTTTAGTTTTCAATGCTGCAATCAGTTCAGAATCATTGCCTCAACCAGACAATGTTGACCTGCATGTAACAATTCCCGTTACCGGGGCAGGTGAAGTGGATAAACTTCTTTCCATGGGGCTCATGATTGAAGCCAATATCGTGGAAAACAACATTGCAGAGGGATTTATCTCCAGAGAGGATCTGGCACGGGTAAAAGAGGCCGGATTCCGGGTAGCGATTGTTGAGGACAGAGTTGATGATCAGACCGACGAGAGCGGCAGACAATCTTTTTATACCTTTGAGTCCACGGGTGCTCAACTTATTAAATGGGCCAATGATTACCCGAATCTCATGAAACTTGACACCCTGGGCAAGAGTCAAAAGGGCGAACCGATATGGGTGTTTCATATTTCCAGTATGCCGGACTCCATTCCCGTTACACGGATTTATCTTAACGGTGCCACCCACGGCAATGAAAATATCGGTACAGAAGTGATCATGTGGATTGCAGAAGACCTTCTCACCAAATACGATTCTGATCAAAGCATAAAGGAGCTGGTTGACCGTACCGAATGGGTCATGCATCCTATTGTTAATCCTGACGGTTTTAAAACCCATAACCGGAAACTGGCAGACGGCAAGGACCCCAACCGCTGTGGTGGCTATATGGTTGGGATAAAAGGAGCATCATTGCCATATGAGCCACTGGAATTGCAGGTTTACCGCGAGGTAATGGTTCAAGCTCCGGTGCATTTTAACTGTGATTTTCACTGTGGGACCACAAAACTGCTTATAGCATTTTTTGTTTCCGGTGTATCCCTTGATCTGGATAAGGATGCCTATTCCAAGGCAATGGTGTTATACCCGTTACCCGGTGTTGACAGCAATAATCCTTCTTTTTCATTTACACGACCAACCGGTGGTATTACTAGTGACGTCCCGGCAGGGAAATATGGTTCCGTTTCCCTGATGCCTGAACTGTGCAGTCATAATCCTTCTGCCTCTAAAATTGCACCCGTTTCAACCCATAGTTACGAGTCTATTCTGAAAATTATCGATGAGATGAAGAAGGGTGTTTCAGGAAGAGTGACCAGTGCAGTATCAGGCGAACCGCTTTTCGCCCGTGTCCAGGTTGAGGGTAAATATGCCGCGACTTTTGCTGACCACAGATCGGGCGGCTATTTTAAATATTTTACCAATCCGGCATCTACCTACGATGTAACTGCTTTTGCAAACGGATTTAAAAAGGAGACTAAAACAGTATCAGCGAATGCTCACGGCCATGCAGAACTGGATTTTGAATTAACACCTGACCCGCAGCAGCCCTTTGCCGCCCTTTCGGTTGATGCACTCCTCTGTTTTAATAACATGGCACAGAGCAAGTTATACAACTGTCTGGAACTGAATGACGGCGCCAGTATGGACTTTAAGGGCGGCAGTCAAGCATTTATTGACCTCGATTTCGGCCCCACCCCGCCGGTTGTTGATAAACAGGGGGATGACATTACCGTGTATGCCTCCGGAGCCACCTATAAAGTCAGCTCCGCAATGAATCCCCATGACCTTGGCAAGTCAGGAAACATTTTAGGCACAGGCTCTGACAAAAAGTCGTTTGATTTATCGGGAGCC
>JAUVGS010000178.1 GCA_030593665.1 Chitinivibrionales bacterium
CTTTAAAAGTACCTCCAACATCACTTCTCTGTATTGTGGCATCGGTGATTTCCGCAGATTCAATTGCTACACCAAGTTTCGAGACGTTTACGGAAAGCCTTGCATCATCAAGCGTTCCGGTGTCGATATTTGCGGCGTTCCGGTAAAAAGAACCCGGTTGTCCATTCAAACTATCACTGTTATTCGCTCGTATCGCATGAACTGCAGACGGATAGGCCGTTCCCCAGGAATTATTATTCCATTTCCATGTATTGCTCGACACCCCGGAAGAATCCACAACCCCGGAAGAGGTGTTTCTTGCATATTCAGCCGTATCAGCATAAGGAGCGGTAAAGGTCACTGCAACATCCCCTCTCTGTATTGTGGCATCGGTGATTTCCGCAGATTCAATTGTTGCACCGAGTTTAGAAATGTTTGCGGAAAGCCTTGCATCATCAAGCATTCCGGTATCAATATTTGCGGCATTCCGGTAAAAAGAACCAGACTGCCCTGCCAACAAATAAGCATTTGCCGCTATACCTGAAGAATCGGCAATTCCCGACGTTGCTGTTTTTGCATATTCAGCCGTATCAGCCCGTACCGCTTTAAAGCAGTATGCCGAACTCGACAGTGTAATCCGGGGACTGAATTCAACGGCTCCATTTACTGAAATCCCCAACCAGTATGGTTTGTTAAAAGTAACAGTATTTCCGAATGGTGTGGTATTGCCCAGGAATGTCGAGAACATGCCGTTTTTAAGATAGAGAGATTTGGTCTCGCTCCACAGGGCTGTTCCGCCGGTTTCTGCATCGTACAATGAAAAAGTGAAGGAATACGCTCCATCCGGACGGGGATTTCCTGCGGTATCGGTGAGTGCCCCCTGATACGCTATATGCGGGGGAATTGCTGCGAAGGAAACGGTTGCTATGAACAATAAAACAATGCCGATGGAAGGATAGAATCTCGGTTTCATACATGCAATCCTTTCTGTAGAAGATCATTTTATATTTTCGTGAATGAGGAATATATGTTTAAAATGATTTCAAAGCAGGCGAAAAATTACTTTTCGGTCAAGGAGATGTTTCTTATGGAGCTCATTGAGTGAAGTGAATAACACTAAATGTTACATCAACACTGTTTCGTAATAAGAAAATAGAAAAACCTTCTCGTCTTAGGAAACCAGACATGCACGAGTCCATACCGGTTAAAAATCTTGACAAATCGTGCGGTCCAGAACAGCTTTGAGAAGAATCCTCCCGGTTGAGATTCATCGTAATTAGTGAAACCTTCTTTTACAATAATCCCACCAGCATGTTCCCACCACTGTTTTGTTTCTTCATAGACCGGTTCCCGAATATGGGCAAAATAGGGAAATTTGTCATTGAGCGGGTCCTGTGGGTTGTCGCCGCGGAGCAGTTGTATCCGTTTCCGGATGGATGCAAAATTCGGCACGCTGAAAAAAATATGTTTCCCGGGTTTGACAAGTGAGAGGATTGTTGTAATTGCATGTTCGGGAGACAGGGTAAAGTGTTCGAGCACTTCACAGAAGAGAATAAGGTCATAGGATTCGGACGGGAGAGATGGGTTTTTCCGGGAAATGTCACAGAGATGTAACGGAATAGAGAATGGGTCAAGGAAATTTTTATTCAAATCATCGATACAAAGTGTTTCAACAGTGCAGCCGGTAAGCTGTTTGATAATAACAGCGGTCATGGAGGGGCCGATTTCAAGGACCCGGTCTTCCTGGAATATATGGGGCAGCATGAGAACATCATTAATAATGCGCCATTTGTGGACTTCGGTATACCGCTGACCGGTTTTCTCTTCAGTTTCATCATCCAGTTTTCTGAAGAGTTGATCGTAAAGCTGGTTATAGGTTTCGAGGACTTTTTTTTTAGTAAACATTCGTATTCTAACTGATGGAATGATTAATCTCCCTGTGGTGGAGACCACAGGGAATTACATGTTTAATTGTACCACGTATAAAAATTTTACCATATTTTCAGCAGAATAACTATGAATTAAATGGTAATGAGATTATGTGAACATTACAGAAAAATGATGTGATTGCCGGTAAAAGAGGTGTATTTTTATACAAACACCAGCAAGGAGTACCGAATGAGAAACTTGTTAGCAATAGTACTTTTCCTATTTGCCTGTGGCACTTCTGCGAAAAATAAACAGAAGGAGTCAGCTATGGTACCTTTACCTGCACCGAAGTTAAAAAGTACCTGTTCAGTGGAAGAGGCATTACACGGAAGGCGGTCCGTACGGTCTTATAAAAAAGAGCCATTATCCCTTGCTGAGGTATCACAGTTGCTCTGGGCGGCCTATGGGGTTACTGAGAAAATATCCGGGCTTCGCGGCGGGCTGAAGACCGCGCCTTCTGCCGGGGCGACCTATCCCCTGGAACTCTATTTGGTATCGGGAGACGTGACAGGTCTGCCTGACGGCATTTACCGTTACCTTCCGGAAAAACATGCGCTGGAAAAGGTGTCTGACGGTGATAAACGGGCTGCGCTCTGCAATGCGGCACATGGGCAGGACATGATCAGGGAAGCACCGGTATCTATAGTGTATACTGCCGTATATGAAAGGGCCTCCGGAAGATATGGCAGCCGGGGCCGTGACCGGTATGTGTGCATGGACCTTGGTCATTCGGGACAGAATGTGTATCTGCAGGCCTTCTCCCTTGGTATGGGTACCTGCGCGGTTGGTGCTTTTGATGATACTGCGGTAAAGAAGGTGGTGCCTATGGGTGGAAACGAAGTGCCGTTGTATATTATGCCGGTGGGGAAGATGTAAACACTATCTATGGTTCATTATGGAAATAAATAATCACCAACGGATTTTGAATATCTTACTTATCGCCCTTTTCCTGTTAGTGCGAGGAATAAGTGCCTGTACCACCTTTTATCTCTCCCATAACGACCGGATAATTTTCGGCAACAACTACGACTGGGACCTGGGAGAAGGGTTGGTTATTGTCAATAAACGCGGTGTGAGCAAGACTGCCGTCAACTATACCAACCCCGCGCAATGGGCCTCGAAATATGGCAGTGTTACCTTTAATCAATACGGGCGTGAGTTCCCTCATGGAGGGATGAACGAAGCGGGGTTAACGGTTGGTCTCATGTGGTTGAACGAGGCTGAATATCCGCCGCCCGATTCCCGCCCGGAGATTGACAATCTCCAATGGGTGCAGTACGTTCTGGATAATTTCGGCACCGTTGAAGAGGTGATTGATGATGACAGGGTTCGTATAGCACCGTTATCAACGGCTGCAATCCACTATTTAATCGGCGATGCAAAGGGCGGGTGTGTCGGTGTTGAGTTTATTGGCGGAAAGCGGGTATGCTACAGCGGTGATGCCCTGCCGGTAAAAGTCTTGACAAACAGCACCTACGCTTCTTCGAAGCGTCTACTCTTGCAGAGTAAGGATTTTGGCGGAAACAGGCGGATTCCGAAAAGCACCGGCTCTAATGAACGCTTTGTACGCATCGCATACATGATTAAAGAATATTCCCCGCAGAAAGCGGATGATATTGTATCCTATGGGTTTGGTATGCTGTCACAGGTTGCTATGGGGAATTATACCAAGTGGAGTATTGTGTACAATATTGAGGATCGGTGTGTCTACTTTCGAACCAATAGAAATAAAAAGAGAAAGAAGATCGTGTTGGAGAAACTGGATTTTTCATGCAAAACACCGGTTATGATTTTAGATATGAATGCCGGTGTGTCAGGAGATATTACAAAGGAATTGATAGAGTATGCACCAAAGAAAAATAAAAAGCTGATACGCAACACCTTCAGCAAAACATACTTTTTAGAAAATGTTCCCGATGAGTTATTACAGAGGGTGATGCGGTTGCCGGAAAGTTTTATCTGTAAATAGGAGTACTTAATGAAATTCTATTTAATAAAAAAACTGCTTTTTAAAACAGGTATGATAATTAGTATTATTGCTATAGCACAGGTATATGCCCAGGAACCTCCTGTTGAACCCTCAAGTGATACTACAAGTAAAAGAATCCTCATTGCAAAGGGTAACAGCGGATTGGAGTATAATGTCACTGAGATAGTTAAGAAACGTTTTGAGGAAAACGGGTATGCTGTCGATAGTATTAAACTGAAACATTTTACCGCAAAGAACACTGAGCGGTACGATGCTATACTGGTAATGCATGCAGTAAAACGAGGGACGATCTCGCGAAAGGTTCAGCAGGTTATTTCAGAAATGAGTGAGAAAGAAAATAGTGATATGCAACCCTACCTGTTCATCGCTACAGTGAGCGGAGACGACTGGTCGCAGAAAAAGACGACCATTGATGCCACGACATCCGCTTCAAGTGAAATTAATGCGGAAAAAATCGCTCAAAAGTTACTTAATCGGCTTGAGCGAATGTTGATTCCGGACTGAGTAAACCGATAATTCCAAGTCGCGTTTTTATAGTAGTATCTTCTATGGCATGGCGTATATTTATCTACTACCCTGAATCCAAAAAACTACCTTTTGGAGGGAATTTAATGGAGAAAATCCTCGAAGAAGTTCTTGAAGTCGAAAAAAATGTTGATAAAATTATCCGGGATGCTCATGATAAGGCCTCTGAAATAAGACAAAATGTTGAAAAGGAGGTCTCTGAAAAACTTACTGACGCCCGGTTGAAAGCGCAGAAAATAATTCAGGATTCCGCTGAAAAAGCACGGCAACAAGCGAAAGAGATGCGTGATAAAAAACTGAAAGAAGCAGAGGAAAGAAGTGGGGCTTTTCTGGAAGAAAACAAAAGAAACATCGGACGGTTTATAAAGGAGATTACCCGGCAGATTGTTACGACCGGGTATGAAAAAGGTAAAAGCTGATGGCTGGTCCTTTAGCGAAATATGCGTTTATAAATGCAAAGGTTCGTGCCCGTATCAGCAAGCTTCTCTCTGAAGAAATCCTGCGGCAGATGATACGGGCAGGTTCTCTTGAAGAAGCACTGGGACTGCTGCGGGATACACCTTTCGCTCCGCTTGAAGAGATTTATAATAAAACAGGCGATTTAAAGCTTGGCGAGCTGGAACTTGCAAAAAATGAAATTGGGGTTTATGTGAACCTCGGTGGGTATGTTAAAGGTGAAACCAATAATTTTGTACTTGCATTGCTCTACCGGTATGAAATAGATAATCTTAAAAATGCCATCCGCCTCTTTTTTGACCGAAAAATCCGGAAACGTTCTATTGATGAAGCTGTTCACTATATCCTTTACGATAAAATCATACATGATTTTTCAATAGATGCAATTGTCAATGCTGAAAACCTTTATGAAATAGCACAGTCATTGACAGCGACGCCGTATGGAAAGATAGTTGAGAAACATGAAGAAGTTATTGCACAGGATGGTACGCTTTTCCGTCTTGAAGTTGCCCTTGACCATTTTTT
>JAUVGS010000369.1 GCA_030593665.1 Chitinivibrionales bacterium
TTTTAAAAGGAATAGAGAAATTACAGCAGCCTATCGTAGTTCCATGGCTTGATGGACGGTCTGTTGAAATTCTATGGACGCCGTGAAAAATTAGGGGGGAATTATGACGACTTTACCCGCTGTGAAAATCGGTGTTAAACATTATCAGGAGACGTTGCAAAGAAGTAAGGTAATAAGGTAGGAGTTTTGGGAGTGTCAATTAGTTACTAAGGTGTTAAAATGCAAAAATAAGGTTTAAAAAATAGGTGATGTTATTAACAGTATCCCCTTTGTGGGACATACTGTTATCTGATATTCTCATACCGGGTTCGTTTTATAAACTGTTTATAATTTAATTTTACCAAATTTTTTAACAAAAATATTTAAACTTTGTGTCTTCGTGACTTTGTGGCAAAAAAATAAAAAAATGTATTTAATGTGACCGATATCACAGATTTATATGATGCAATAGTCTATTTTTAATATATATATATAATAGCCGTTCATGGCTTGAAATTCGAAATTATATCTCTATTCCTTTATTATATGGAAGGAGCTGACTATGCCCTCCGGCAAAAAGGCAAATCAAGCACAATTCGTATTCATCTGCGGAGACCTGGACCATACAACCTTCGGGGTCGCAGAATTTGACGGAAACGACAGCATCTCAACACCCTATGGTTTTACTATTAGTCTGCGTTCACCACGCGGTGATATTACTGCGGATGAGATGATTAACAAACAGGCAACACTGTATATTTTCCGTGAAGACGAATATTTTCCCTATTCCGGTATTGTCTCTGAATTCAAATTTCTTGGTACATCAACTGATTACAGCACTTACAGTGTCCGGCTCGTTCCCCGCCTGTGGCTGCTCGGTCTGAATTTCAATACACGGGTTTTCCAGAAGATGTCCGTTCCCGATATTATAGAACAGGTACTTGGGGATGCCGGCCTCTCTGATTATTATTCACTCGATCTTCAGGGGACCTACGGGGAGGCTGAATATATCGTTCAGTATCGGGAGTCTGATCTGGATTTCATTTCGCGACTTATGGAGGGCGCGGGAATCTGGTACTTTTTTAAGGAACTGCCTGTCCTCGAGGAGGAGATTGAAGACGCCAACAGGGAAGAGCTGGTTATCAGTGATAAGGCGGCCTCGTTCGAATATATCTCCGGCGAGTCTGAGATTGTCTACCGTTCTCAGTCCGGACTGAACGAACGCGTTGACAGTGCGGAAAAAGAATCGGTGGATACGGTTGTGTATGAAAAGCAGATTATCCAAACTGAGGTGCTGGTAAAGAGTTACAATTACCGTACGCCGGAAGTTGACCTTTCTGCAAGTAAGTCGATTTCATCAGGCGATGTAGGAAAAGTGTATAAGTATGGCGGTGGTTTTAAAGATACGGACGGCTCGCAGAAATCTGCTGAATTAGCGTCAAACCGGATCGCTTCCGAACAGATTACCGTTTCCGGCGATAGTAACTGCCGGGGTTTCAGAGCGGGATTTCGTTTCACCCTCAAAGACCACTTTCGCGATGACTGCAATGATAGTTTTATGATAAGAGCGGTATCTCATAAAGGAAGCCATATATCGGCTGAAGGCGGTATGGGAAGATTCTCCTATACCAATAAATTTGCCCTCTTACCCTCATCGAAAGTAGAAAATTATCGGCCACCGATAAAAACAGACATACCCAAAATTAACGGCGTCATTACCGCGACTATTGAGGCGAGCGGTTCCGACTATGCGAGTCTTGACGAAACGGGACGCTATAAAGTCCGGATGCCTTTTGACGTGTCGGATAACGATAATTATGACGCCTCCAAGTATGTTCGTATGTCGCAACCCTATGCCGGTTCCAACTACGGGATCCATTTCCCTTCCCACGAGGGAACGGAAATGGTGCTTGCCTGCATCGATGGCGATCCCAATAAGCCAATGGGCATCGGGACCATACCGAACGCGAATACCGTGTCGCCGGTTGTTAGTAATAATAAGGCGCAGAGTGTAATCCGCACTGCCGGCGGTAACGAATTAATCCTCGACGATACCGATGAAAAACAGAAAGTGACCTTAAACTCCAACGCAAAAAATATAATTCTCCTTGATGACGAAAATAAGAAGATAGAGGTTAATACTACCGGTGACGACGATGGAAACAATCGGGTTTTGATGGATGATACAAATAAAAAGATTGAAATAAAGGCAATGAACCATCTGATTAAAATGAGCTACGGTGACGAAGGAAAAGAAATTATTATACAGACTGAGTTGGAAAACTTTATTAAGATCGACGATGAAAACGAAATGATTACTATCCAGACTGCCGGCGGCCATTCGGTTCAGATGGATGATGGCGGGAATACCATCACCATCACTGACGGTGCGGGAAAAAACACGGTGACGCTCGATGGGGGCGGCGGCCTCAGCCTCGATTCCCAGGGGGAAATTAAAATCACGGCCCAGGCCGATCTGGTTATTGAAGCGGCCAACATTAAAATGACTGCACAACAGGCAATTGAAGAAACCGCCGGCACGGATGTTAAAATAAAAGGCATGAATGTTGAAGCAAAGGCCGATATGAATATGACTGTTGAAGGTGGCATGAATACCGAAGTGACCGGCATGATGCTCAAGGCCGAAGGTAAGACCAATGCTGAGTTTAAAGGTGGAGTCCTAGCTTCTCTGTCTGGAACGATGGTGAAAATTAATTAGTCCCGGCACAGTAGTAAATAAGCTATACGCACATTTATTCTTTATTAATATTTATCTAAACGCCTCATAATTCCGAATAGTTAAATAGGGTACGTCTGAAGAACACAAATACTACTGTGCTCATTCATCACTGCTTGCAATTATCATTAGGCCCCGTTCCATAAATTACTTTGCCTGTCACACCGGTATCGAATATAATGTCATCGGTACAATTGGGTTTCAAGGGAGGCCACGTGTTTCCGATGGCGTTTATTGGGGTCGCTGGATTCGGTGTTTTTAGAATATTTATAATTATGCCGCTGACTCTTGAGAAATCATTATTTCCCAGATCACTTGAATTTCCGAGGTCAATATTTTCATCATAATAGTCACCTTCTAACAGAATTCCATTGATACAATTGAATGTATTATTTCGTAATATTTCGCCCTCATTATAACAAATAATTACATAGGAATTGTCTAACGAATTTAAAAAGTAATTGCTGATAATAAAGGGTGCACGGTATTC
>JAUVGS010000252.1 GCA_030593665.1 Chitinivibrionales bacterium
TTTTAAAAGGAATAGAGAAATTACAGCAGCCTATCGTAGTTCCATGGCTTGATGGACGGTCTGTTGAAATTCTATGGACGCCGTGAAAAATTAGGGGGGAATTATGACGACTTTACCCGCTGTGAAAATCGGTGTTAAACAGCGTGTTATATCCTATGGAGAATTATATGAATCCTAAAGAATACACATGGTTTCTTTCACATCCGGAGATTGAGACTGAATATGCGGAGGAGTATATCGCTATCAGCGATGAAAGAATTGTTGCTCATGGTAAAGATTTTAAGACCGTATTGCGGGAGGCTGAAAATCAGGGAGCTCACCCCTACATACATAAGGTACCTGATAAAGAAAAAGCCCTTGTCGTATGATTGGATTTTTATTACAGAAAAAAACTCTTTCCGGAATTGGAACCATAGAATTCAGGGAATTTGAAAACCGAATACTGTTGAAACATACCTCGGTAAAATCATAAAATAAAATTCCTGACAATAGTTAGCGTGTTAAAGACGAAGAATGTTTTATCTTCTAATATCTTCTCTTTATAAGCTTTAAATAGTGGTTGAGCTATCAAATAAAAAATGCCCGATCTGTAATTCGTCGGAGATTCGTCAAGTTTGCGAGGATTTCAAGGTGTCGATTTCAGGTAAGAAAATAGTTGTACCTGATGTTCAACGGCAGAAATGCTTTTCCTGCGGCGAGGAGTTTTTTGACCACGTTTCAAATGAAACGCTCGATGCATATCGCCGGAGACAAAAGACTGTAGCATAATATTTACTGTTTCGGCGGGATATTCTCGTCGCTTTATTGGATTATATCCGCATAGATAACCACGCACTCACCGAATCCGAAATCCAAAAACTCTTTTACCGTGTAACGTATAATGGTATATTTTGTATTGATTTTATTTATGTTATGAAGGGTGGGTTACAGTGAAGTCATTTCGAACAGAAAAGAGAAGCAGAATGATCAAAGTCTCCGGCACTGTTTTCAGGGCACACTGAATATCTCTAAGGGGGCACGAGGTTGATAACTGTAAACAATTGATTCCCGCATTGGTTCACTAGCTTGGCTCCAGTTTTCTTCGCCTCTGCTGCGCGGTCGAGGGAATGACAAACAGAAGAATGGCTACTCATCCCACGGAAACACAATCCATGTATCCTGCTTTACTTCCGAAACAAAGCTGTCAACAAGGGGTTTCCCGAGCGGCTTTGCATAGACCACCGCATAATGCGCATGGGGATACATCCGCTTTACCGCTTTTGCCGTTTCCCCTGTATCAACAAGATCGTCGATAAAAAGCACCTGCTCATCTTGTGCGATGTCGATTCTTTTAAGGATCGTAAGGGGTTTTTGTTCTTTTTCTTCATAGCTCGCTATACAGACCGTATCAATTAATCGAATCCTGAGTTCTTTAGCAATGATCGCGGTAGGGATAAGTCCGCCGCGTGTGATTGCTACAATTTTTGACCAGGGGCCTTTAGGCCGGAGTGCCTCGGTGAACTCTTTAGTATCACGGTAGAACTGTTCCCATGAGATGCAATAATTTTTTTCAGACGGCATGATAGATACACGCGTTTACAGATGTACAGTTAGTTGAATGGTATGCCTGTTAAAACGGCAGCTTAATATCGATGAGTTCCGGTTTCTGGTAGTGGATTATTGATAGGATCCCGGTAAAGAGAAAGCCGGATGCATACAGCGCAAGGAACGGGGTGACTAGGAAATTCGTATATCCCAGAAACATTGCAAAGCTGGTCATACAGTATATACCCACCAGTATTTCGAAGATGCTTGTCAGGTCTTTAAGCGGTTTGTAGATACCGGGTTTTCTACTGCCCTTTTTCGGTGTCCTGAGGAAAGGGGACGTCTTTCTCAGTAACGCTTCCATTACAGCTTTTCCGTTATTGACCGCAAGCCCTGTCCCGGTAAGCATCATGGCTGGAATGAGCAGGATCGCTTTGCGTTTTTTATTGCCGATGTAATGCTGTGAAATGAGATACATGGTAGATGGTCCGCCAGCGGCGAGCCCGATAGCGATAAGCAGAAGTATAAACAGGGGAATCGGCATCGAAAATTTGACAAAACTGAGTACCGGCATGGAAAGTATCGCCATCATCAACATGAGCGGATGTACTGAATAGTGCGTAAGATGAAGCACTGCCTGGATAAATTTAAACAGCGGTATTTCACCTTTCAGCATGCGCGGAAACAGCATGGGAATAATCTTGATAGCGGTCTGGATCGAACCCTTTGCCCATCTGAACTGCTGATTCTTGAATGCGTTAATATCTTCCGGGATTTCTGCCGGGACCTCAAGGTCGGGAACGTATTCGGTTTTCCATCCGGCAATCTGCATACGGTATGACAAGTCCATATCTTCAGTCAGCGTATCATGCTGCCAGCCGCCGGAATTCTCAATAGCTTTACAGCGGAACACCCCTGCGGTTCCGTTAAAGTTCATGTACAGGTTGTTCCAGCTTCGTGCCGCCTGTTCAATCATGAAATGGCCGTCAATACCCATAGCCTGCGACCGGGTAATCATAGATGCTTTTTTATTTAAATGGGTCCAGCGGCCCTGCACCAGACCGATTTCCGGACGGTCAACAAAAAATGGGATTGCCTTTTTAAGGAAATCAGGATAGGGAACAAAATCAGCATCGAATATAGCGACATATTCCGCGTCTGTCTGTTCCAAACCATTCTGTAATGCACCGGCCTTGAATCCAACCCGGTCATCGCGGCGGATAACAGTAATGTTTTTCCCTGTTTTTCTCAGACGGGCAACAGTCTCATCAACAATGCCCCGTGTTTCGTCATTGCTGTCGTCCAACACCTGAATCTCATGTTTTGAGACAGGGTAGTCCATTGCAGCGGCAGCTTCAATGATGCGGATCGCAACGGTTTTCTCATTGTACATTGGAAGCTGTGTTACAACGGAAGGATATGCTTTTTCATCAGTCACCGTATCAAAATAGTGCATCCGATCTCTTTGGCCGGGAATCTTATGTTTGCGCGATTTTATATAGAGAAACGCCAGAACATAGCACTGGATGCCGTATCCCAATAAAAGACCTGAGCAGGTGATATACATCACACAAAGTGCAAAAAATCCAATCATATAGATAACTCGCGGTTTTGGTGGTTGTCCATATATCAGGAATGTGTGGTGATTATAAATTCAGATGTTACTTAATAAATATAGTATTAACCTCAAACTCAAAACAGAAATAATATTAATACCTCCTATTATTTCCAGTTTTTGAATCCATAATATAGTATACGGGAAAATAGGAAAACTATAAAAATTATAAGGGAATGAAATTTAGTCCTTTGCCAGAAGATTGTCGAGTTCTTCCTGAATTTTACGGAACGTATCGGCATCGGCAATGATATCAGCGATTTTAAGGTCATCCCAGCCATGCTGGCGGAATCCGGTAATTTCACCGGGACCACGTAACGACAGGTCAAGGTCAGCGATCGCAAAGCCATCGTGCATGGTGCAGAATTTTTTAAGTCGTTCGATTGTTATCTCGTTTTCGGTTGGATTCGGCAGGAGGAAGGCATAGGCCTTTTTATGTCCCCGTCCGACACGGCCCCGGAGCTGGTGAAGCTGCGAGAGGCCGAACCGTTCCGCGCTCTCAATAATCATAATGGTTGCGTTCGGCACATCTATCCCCACTTCCACAACGGTGGTGGCAATAAGCAGCTTTGTATGCCCGTCTGCAAAGTCATGCATGATACGCTCTTTTTCTGTAGAGTCAAGCCTTCCATGAATAGCGGCAATCGGTATCCGGCCCAGCGAACTTTTTTTCAGCGATTCATACACGGTAGTGACATCCTTAATAGTGGTATTGTCCTCATCACTTTCAATGCGGGGAACAATACAGAATGCCTGTGAATCATTTTCACACAGTTCTTTCAGTATGAATTGTTCCATGTTGTGCCGCTTGGTATCCGGCACCAGGTGTGTTGCAATGTTCTGCCTTCCCTTTGGCAGGGAGCGAATGGTGACAATGTCAAGGTCGCCATAAAGCGTTTTAGCAAGTGTCTGGGGGATCGGCGTTGCCGACATAAGAAGGAAGTCAGAGGCCGGATCCTTCTGTTGCAGTGTAAGCCTCTGTTCCGTACCGAATTTATGCTGCTCGTCAATCACAATCATACCGAGTTTGTGAAAGGTCACTGATGGCTGCAGCAGGGCATGAGTCCCGACAACAAAACGGATGGTACCGGTTCGTAAACCGGAAAGTAC
>JAUVGS010000364.1 GCA_030593665.1 Chitinivibrionales bacterium
CTCCGCATTCCTTCGTATTAAAGAACAAGGTTACACTCCATCAGGTGATATAATTTTTTGTGCCCTGGCTGATGAAGAAACACGGGGTGAATGCGGGGTAAACTATCTGGTTGACTCCCACGCAGAGTACTTCAAAGATGTACGATATGCAATAGGTGAGTTCGGTGGTTTCACACTCCATATTGGCGGGAAACGATTTTATCCCATCCAGGTTTCAGAAAAGCAGATCTGCCAATTAAAAGCGACTTTTCGCGGCCCGGGCGGCCACGGCTCCATGCCGCTGCACGGCGGCGCCATGGCAAAACTCGGCTCCTTTCTTCAAGCACTCGACAAAAAACGTCTGCCGGTGCATATTACATCTGTCGCGCAACAGATGTTTACAGCAATCGCATCGCGTCTCCCGTTTCCGTTAAATATTATCCTTCGCCAAATCCTTAATCCGAAATTGACAAATCCGGTACTTAAAATTCTCGGTACCAGGGGACAACAGTTCGACCCTTTGATGCATAACACTGTCAGTCCAACTATTGTACGCGGTGGTGAGAAATTCAATGTCATTCCAAGCGAGATTGTGCTTGAAATCGACACGCGTCTGCTTCCCGGTTTCGGCCCCAAAGATATCATGAAGGAAATTCATACTATTGCAGGAAATGATGCTGAGCTTGAAGTCATCAACCTGTTTCCCAGCGTTCCTGCCGAGCCTGATATGGGAATGTATGACCTGCTGGCATCGGTGATCAGGGATGCCGATGCTGATGCAATCCCGGTTCCCCTGCTGCTGCCTGCTGCAACCGATGCAAGTGTATTTTCAAAACTTGGAATCCAGACCTATGGTTTCACCCCGATGAAATTACCGGAAGATATGAACTTCTGGAAGCTTATTCACGCTGCCGATGAACGAATACCGGTTGAGGCTCTGGAGTTTGGGACTGAAGCTGTTTATAACCTGCTGAAAAAATTGTAATACTTTATTTTATTGTACAATGCGAGTTTAATCTGGACAAAATAGTGCATAGGCGGTATTTTCAGTTGAGTATAAGAAAAACTAAGAAATACCCTGAAGGGCACTTTGTGAATTTTTAACTTTTTCTATAAGCTTCAGAACGGAAGTGACAATGACATTCAAAACACGCTATATTTAACAGATACTAATTAGTTTCTGTTAAATATTGACAAATGGCCGTCATTCCCGCATGCTTTAAGCGGGAATCCATGCCCTTAAACGCATCAAAAAGCTGGATTCCCGATAAAAATATTCGGGAATGACATTCAAAACAAGCTATATTTAACAGATACTAATTAAATAAATGGGAGCAAATACATGTATTCGGCACTTGAAAAGTATGACCCGCAAATCTACGAATTGTTACGCCAGGAGCAGGCACGGCAAAGTGCCAGTATCAGGCTTATTGCATCGGAAAATTATGTGTCAAAGGCTGTAATGATCGCATCGGGCAGTTGTCTTACCAATAAATACTCAGAGGGATATCCCGGAAGACGTTACTATGAGGGGCAGCAGGTCACCGATCTTATTGAGCGGGTTGCCTGTGATCGGGCGAAAAAAATATTCAAGGCTGATCATGCCAATGTGCAATCCTATTCAGGATCGGTAGCCAATCTTGCGGCATATAATGCGCTTTTGGAACCCGGCGATACTATCATGGGACTGTCACTTACCCATGGCGGCCATTTAACCCACGGCTGGAATATCAGTGTCTCAAGCAGATATTATAATTCAGTGCAATATACGGTCAATCCGGAAACGGGGCTTCTTGATTTCAACGAGATTGAAGACCTTGCAAAAAAGCATAAGCCCAAAGTGATCGTTTCAGGTGCCACTGCGTATCCACGGGAAATCGACTTTGAAAAATTCGGTGAAATCGCGAAGCGAGTCGGTGCGTATCATGTGAGCGATATTGCACATATCTCGGGATTGGTAGTAGGCGGTTTTCATAAGAGTCCTGTTCCCTATGCTGATGTTGTGTCTACCACCACACACAAAACGCTCCGCGGGCCGCGAGGCGGAATGCTCCTGTGTAAAGATAAACATGCAAAAAATATCGATCGCTCCGTATTCCCTGGTTTGCAAGGCGGACCGCATATGCATACCCTCATGTCCATTGCCGTTGCTCTTGCAGAAGCGGATACGCCGGAGTTTATCGGGTATGCAAAACAGGTGGTGAATAATGCAAAACGCCTTGCCCTTAACCTTAAGGAGCATGGATTCAAACTCATAACCGATGGTACTGACAATCATCTGATTCTGATAGACCTCCGTAACAGGAATATCCCCGGTAAAAAGCTGGCTAAAGCGCTTGATAGAGCAAAAATAGTCACTAACTATAATAATATCCCCGGTGACACAGCGCCGCCGACAAATCCGAGCGGTCTCCGTATCGGTACACCGGCTATCACCACCCGCGGTATGAAAGAGGAGCAGATGGATCAGATCGCCGACTTTATTAATACGATTGCAGAGAACCTTGATAAAGACTCGGTAATCGAAGAAGTCGGGAAAGAGGTACTCCTGCTCTGTTCCCACTTCCCGGTACCTGAGCACTTTATCGTTCCGGGGAAAAACACACTTTAGCTGCGATGGAAAAAATATTAAACCAGTTCAAGGGTGAAAAAAGCGAACTCATTCCGATTCTGCAAAAGACACAGGAGAAATACGGCTATATCTCAAAAAGGAATCTTTCCCGGATAGCAACGTTCCTGAATATCACCGAAAGCGCGGCGTATGGTGTCGCGACATTCTACTCACAATTCTATCTCACCCGTCAGGGAAAACATAAAATACGAGTATGCCAGGGGACAGCCTGCCATGTTAAAGGTGGCAAAAAAATTACCGAAGCGATTGAAAGGTATCTGGGAATAAAGCAGGGAGAGACTACAAAAGACCACAAATTCACTCTGGAGCGTGTGGCCTGCTTTGGTGCCTGTGCGCTTGCGCCGATCATGCTGAGCGATGATAAAGTTTATAGCAGAATTACATCAGATAAAGCGACAACTATTCTGAAGAGACTGATATGAATTTTAAAGAAATCACTGCAACAGCGTTCACCGCATGGGAAAAGTTTGAATCCATCAAACGTATGCGGATTCTTGTCGGCTCCGGAACCTGTGGAAAAGCATCGGGCGCGAATGAAATAGTCCTTTTAATAAAATATCTTTTAGAAGAGAAAAAGATCAAAGCGGATATTTTCGAGGTCGGGTGTCTGGGCATGTGCT
>JAUVGS010000432.1 GCA_030593665.1 Chitinivibrionales bacterium
AGACCCTATCTGGTAACAAAGGCCAATTTCCTTGCCTGTCACAATTTTTCATTCCTTGAGAAATACGACATGCTCCAATACCTCGAAGACGGCGGTACCTTCCTGCTTACCTCGGAATTCGACAAGAACACGATATGGGATAAATTACCCGGCAGGGTTCAGAAACAGATAATTGACAAAAAGCTTAATTTCTTTATTATCGATGCAATAAGAATTGCTTCGGAACTCGGCCTTGGAGCCCGTATCAATGTCATCATGCAGACGGCATTTTTCAAGATTTCACAGGTCATGGATGATATTGCAGCGGTAAAATCCATCAAAGAAGCTATCGAAAAAACCTATGGCAAAAAAGGCGAGAAGATTGTTTCAATGAATAACAATGCTGTAGACGAAGCCCTGAGCAATATTCATAAAGTTGACTACGCCAATGAAGTGTCCAATGATGTTAAAGACTTGGAAGCGGTACCCGAATATGCGCCAGACTTTGTTAAGGAAGTAATCGCAACCATCATGAAACAGGAAGGGCATACCATTAAAACATCACAAATGCCGGCTGACGGTGTCTGGCCTACTGCGACGACCCAGTATGAAAAAAGAAATATTGCCGTACAGATTCCGGTATGGAATTCCGAGACATGTATTCAGTGCGGTCGCTGTTCACTGGTTTGCCCGCACGGGGTAATCAGGCCGAAAGTGTATGAAGAGAGTTGTCTTGAAAATGCACCCGAGGCTTTTAAATCAACAGAGGCTAAGGGAAAAGAATTCAGCGGTATGAAATATACCCTGCAGGTAGCTCCTGAGGATTGTACCGGTTGTGAATCATGCGTGCAAAACTGTCCGGCAAAGGATAAAGAGGCCCTGGTTATGCAGCCGCAAACACCGCTACGCCGGCAGGAAGCTATAAACTGGGACTTCTTCCTGTCATTACCGGAAGTTGACCGAAGCAAAATCAACATCGGCTCAGTAAAGGGAAGCCAGTTTATTAAACCGCTTTTTGAATTCAGTGGCGCCTGTGCCGGCTGCGGTGAAACCGCGTATGTAAAACTGGTATCCCAGCTTTATGGTGAACGGGCAATTATTTCCAATGCAACGGGCTGTTCCTCAATCTATGGCGGTAACCTCCCGACAACACCATACTGCACCCGTGATGATGGCAGAGGGCCCGCATGGAACAACTCGCTGTTTGAGGATCCGGCTGAAATCGCCTTTGGTATGCGTTTATCCGTTGATAAATTCAATGTCATGGCACAGGAGTATGCCAATAAAATCATCGATGATGGCACTTGTGACGTTACTATCAAAGATGCTCTCGATGTAATCCTTGCTGCGGACCAGTCTGATGCCAACCTTATTGAAGCTCAGCGGCAACGCATTGACAGCCTTAAGCCAAAACTCGCCGATACCGCAGATTCCACCTGTAAAGAATTGCTTTTCATTATCGATTACCTTGCTAAAAAATCGGTCTGGGCATTCGGCGGCGACGGATGGGCATACGATATCGGATATGGCGGGGTTGACCATGTACTTGCTTCCGGTAAAAATATAAATATACTGGTACTCGACACTGAAGTATACTCAAATACCGGAGGACAATCCTCAAAAGCAACACCAATGGGTGCAGTGGCGAAATTTGCAGCCGGCGGTAAACCCACATTCAAAAAGGATATGGGAATGTTAGCCATGAGCTATGGCTATATCTACGTTGGTAAAGTTGCAATAGGCGCCAATCCGAATCAGGCGGTAAAAGCATTCCTTGAAGCTGAAGCCTATGACGGCCCGTCACTCATGCTCTGCTACAGCCACTGTATTGCTCACGGTATTGACATGACACTCGGGTATGAAGAGCAGAAAAAGGCCGTGGATTCAGGACACTGGCCTCTGTATCGGTATAATCCCGACCTTACTTTGCAGGGTAAAAATCCTCTGCAGATAGATAGTAAAGACCCGACATTGCCGCTTGCGGAATATGCCCTCAATGAGAATCGCTACAAGGTTCTCCAGAGAGCAAATCCTGAAGCATCGAAACGCCTGCTTGACGAGGCGCAAAAGACTGTAACCGCAAAGTTTAAATTGCTCAAGAATCTGGCGGAGATGGATTATTCTACAAGCTAGGCCTCTATACAATAATTGGAAGAAAACAAAAGCCCGGTCAGTTGATCGGGCTTTTGTTTATCTGTCGCATCTCCCTTGACAATTTAATACTCGGCCAAAAAAAGCAGTGACAAAAAAACGGTATACTCACGTATAATTCTTTCCCTGCCACATTTGGTTCTCACGCATGTACTTTTTAATATATTCCACTGATTTCATTTTCTCTGCACTCCATAGAGGGGCGATCAATCCGTATTCCGGTTTTGAATCTGCCATGATTCGATGAATGCATTGGTCAGGCCGTAAACAGGTGATAAATTCACCTGCCAATACAGTATACTCTTCCAGTTCCAAAGGCGTCACCTCCTCCCTGTTGTACCACTCCTCCATCCGGGTATCCTTTATAATCATTAACTGATGAACCTTTATTCCATGAACGGGAAGTCTTGCCAACTCTTGCGCGGTATCCACCATCTTTGCACGGGTATCTTTTGGTAAACCAATCATTACATGTGCTACTACCTCGATTTCTCTTTCTGCAAGTCTCCCGACAGCTTCTTTAAAATCAGCAAAGGTATGGCCTCGATTATTATAACCGAGCACTTCATCGGAGGCACTCTGCAGCCCTATTTCGACACTGAGATAGGTGCGTCGGGCAATATCAGCAAGGTAGTCACAGATTTCATCCGACAAACAGTCCGGTC
>JAUVGS010000561.1 GCA_030593665.1 Chitinivibrionales bacterium
GAAACGGGAACGATTGCCAGTTTTTTTGAAGCAATACGTAATCAAATTCATAAACGCGATATGATATATCAGTTGTTTAAAAAAGATTTTTTCGCCGGATATGCGAAATCTTTTCTTGGTTCTGCATGGATCATACTAACGCCCGTTTTCGGTATAATTTCCTGGCTGGTACTGCACCGGGCAAATATTATTCAACCGGGGAATGTTGGCATCCCCTATCCCGCCTATATTCTGGTAGGGACTTTGATATGGGGCCTGTTTATGAATCTAACGAGTTCCTTTATGAATGCCATGTCGAATTCACGGTATCTCTTATTGTGGACCAGTATTCCCCATGAAACCATTTTTGGGGTGCAAGTATTGCTTCAGGCGGTTCATTTTCTCATATCATTTGGTGTCACACTCCTTATTCTGGTTCTGTTTAGAATATTTCCTTCATGGGGTATTTTTCTGTTCCCGTTAGTTTTAATACCTCTCATCTTCCTTGCTATGGCGGTGGGCTGTATCGTATCCATTTTTTCTGTCGTCTCCATTGATGTCAGGAAGGGAATTACGGCTTTATTGGGATTGCTTCTTTTCATCACACCTGTTATTTATTCCACTGATGCGGTTACCAATCCGTGGCTGCGAAAAATTATTTATTTGAATCCATTGACCTATCTGGTCTGTTCTGCCCGTGATATACTACTCTTTGGCAAGCTCTTTTCACCAACAGGTTTCTGGATAAGCACGCTGTGCTCTTTCGTGTTACTGATACTATCATGGCGTATTTTTTATATTTCTGAAGATAAAATTATTGAGAGGATGATTTAATTCCGGTGAATAATCGTGGACCGACGCCACATCTTTCTGTCGATAACCTGTCGAAAAAGTTTTGTAAGAACCTGCGGCGCAGCATGTGGTATGGTTTAACTGATATAACGAGGAGCTCGCTGGGAATAACTGCAAATACCCGGCAGTTACGCCAGGATGAATTCTGGGCGGTACGCGGCATTTCATTATCCCTTAACAAAGGGGACGTAGTCGGTGTGATCGGCCCCAACGGCTCAGGGAAAACAACCCTGCTTCGCCTGCTTGCCGGCATATTTCCGCCTGATGACGGTGAGGCAATACTCTATGGCCGGGTTGCGGCGCTTCTTACTATCGGCGCGGGATTCCATCCCCATCTGACGGTACGGGACAATGTGTATATCAATGGCACTATCCTCGGTATGACGCGCAAAGAGATTGATGATAAGTTCGATGCCATTATTACTTTTTCGGGTATCGGGGATTTTATCAGGGCGCCGGTAGCGGCCCTTTCCGACGGGATGTATGTCCGGCTTGGTTTTTCCATAGCCCTCGCCATGAAACCCGATATATTTCTTATCGATGAAGTCCTCGCAGTCAGTGACAGGGAGTTCCGTGAAAAAAGCGCGAAAGCGCTTGAGAAAATAGCACAGGAATCCGCAGCGATTTTTGTGTCACACAATATGGAAATGGTACAGAGAATCTGCAATAGAATTATAGTCATGAATAGAGGTAGTATCGTCCATACGAGTGATGATGTTACCGAAGGAATAGAGTACTATAATTCACTAACGCGGGATAAACCCGCAAGTAAGTACCTTACAGATTCCTTTCTAACCGAAGAAAGCATTCGGAATAAAGTATTGTAACAAATAAATTTGTAACCAATACCTAAAAAACAAG
>JAUVGS010000325.1 GCA_030593665.1 Chitinivibrionales bacterium
TGATCCTTAATTTCGAGTTGCGTGCAGTAATAGAGAGCAAATGAGGCAAACGCAAGACAGAGAATGATACGGAAGCCTTGTCGTTTAGTAATCTTCAATATCCGAAAATCATTATTAGTCAGTTTCTTCATTACTATTCAGTTATTCCGACAGTCGCACTACTTTTTAGTAATGCGTTATAAGAACATGCCCCGAAAAAAGATTCCGGGGCATGTCATAGAATGCTGGATTATTTCAGCCTGATTAGTTGTGATGGGTTTTTGCCTGATGTAAATGTCATTGTTTTGGTGAGTTCTTTAGCGCCTTTTACAAATCTCATGGTATGCTTTCCAGTAGAAATTTTTAACTCGGCAATATTGGTTTTACCAATTTTCTTTCCATCCATATACACATCTGCCATTGGGGGGAGTGATGAGATAAATATACTCGCGGGTGTACCGCCTGACGTGGCAGAGGGTGTTGGGGTCGTTATTGGTTTTGGCCTCAGTGTTGTCACCGGTTTTGGTGTTGGTGTTGTGGAAACCGTTGTTGTCGGCTTTGCAGTTGTGGTTGGTTTCGGCGTTGGCGTCACAACTGGTTTAGGTTTCGGTTTCGGTTTTGTTTCAACAGGTTTTCTTTCCAATTCAAAATGCTTGTTAACGGTGCCACCGGTAAATTCTACATTCATCTTTTTGGTTTTGTATCCGCTCTTATCAACAGAAATAGAAACCATACCATAGACGGAAGGATTACTCCAGGTATAGGGGGTTTTCCCAAGGGTTTTCCCATTAGCAGAAACTGTTGCAGAAGGAGGGATTGATGTAATAACAATTTTGCTGGTTACCGCGGGTTTCGTCACTGTTTTCTTTGGCGTTGTCTTTTTAGGTTTTGGCCTGGGTTTCGGTGTTACCTTTTTCTTGACCGGAGTTTTTGCAATCTTTTTTACAGGCTCAGGAGTAATTTCCGGTTCTTCCACAGTTTCCGGTATAATTGCTTCTTCTTCAGGCTCTTCTTTGACCGCTATTTGCGGGATTTCCTGAGAAACCTCCTTTTCAACCGTAACCGGTTTTTGACCGAGTGTACTTTTAAACGGCCCGAAGAGGAATAAATAGACTCCGCCACTGATAACCATTAATAGGATAAGTGGAATAAGTACTGCTGCAATGGGGAACTTTTTCTTTTCGAATTCTTCATCATCGAATCGATCCTCCTCAGAAAGAGTGTCAAATGGTCTTTCCTGAGGTCTCGGTGGTTTGCCTGGTAGCGGCGGTGGCGGTGGCGGTGCTGCCGGTGGTTGAGCCTGTTCGAATTCAGCAGGTGCACCAGGTGATTGAGTGACTCCCGGATATTCCGGTGTTGCAAACTGAGGTTGTGAAGATGGCGGTGTATCAAAGCTCGGAATTGACGGCATTTGTGAATAATCAAAATCCGCAGAGAGCGGTGGTGGCGGAGGCATTGACGGTTGTGCAAAATCCTGTGGCGGTGGTGCGGCAGGGGAGAAGTTCGGACTGAACGGAACATCATTGAATGGTGGAGCAGTTGAAGAAAAATCAGGTGTCTGTATCTCTTCAACTACCGGCCCGAATGTCTGCTCCTGAGGAACAAATGCACTATCTGTTTGAGCAAGGTTATCAACACTTTCCTCTTCATGCGGTGTCGCTTCAATTGCCTTTCCGATTTCAGAACGGAAATCTTCGAATTCCGAGACAGGCGGTTTCTCCGGTTGCTGGGTATATTGCTGCACGTCCTGTACGTTGATAGAAGAGGTTTGTGAAATAATCTCATCTGAGGCACGTTTCAGTTCTTCAAACGAACCATAGATTTTTAAAAAATTCTGTATTCCCGCACGCTGAAGGATTTGCTGGACTTGTCCACTTGGTGACAGTAAAGCAAGGCGTCCGTATACGTTGAGAACTTTGTGATTCAGATTGATGAATTTGTTGATAGAGTCGGAATACAGGTAGTCAACTTTCGCCAGATTAATAGCGAAATTACGTTTGCCCCTTTCAATGAGGGAGGATACCTTTTGTTCCAGCATGTTGGCATCAAACAGTTCATCACCTTCCAATACAGGTTCAATAATTTCAAAAAGGCCTGAAGTTTTGGTTGATATCTTGATAACTTCCTCCTTTGTGGGAGGTTACACACCCTGGTTGTTTATATAAAATAAATGGTAGAATTATCTTAAACAAAATACGCCAGACAGGATTCGAACCTGTGACCTTCGGCTCCGGAGGCCGACGCTCTATCCAGCTGAGCTACTAGCGCATTATCATATTATACCGCTATAATATAATAACGCATTGCCAAATCGTGTTAATTCTTTTTAAATGCTGCTATATAAAATAATAAAAAAATATAGATACTAGGTAAATGCATTATATATAAACTTAAATATAGTTTTTGAGCAGTACCAATAGTGTATCCTGGATACTATAAAAGTGTTTTTTATGAGTTATGAGTATAGTACGGATGAGGTATTATTCTTCCCTTTGCAGCCGCTGAGCAAGGCGGGAATAACGCTGAAGTGCCTGGTCGTTCTGTACACCGATATACAATGCCCGCTGCATGCCGACAAGTATACAGAGGTTTCTCGCCCTTGTTAATGCAGTATATATAAGATTCCGCTGCAGCATGACATAGTGCTGTGTCATGACAGGTATAATAACGGTATTGAATTCACATCCCTGACTTTTATGGATACTTATGCAATAGGCGTGCTCCAGCTCATCAAGGTTCTTTAATTGATACGTAACTGTTTTACTCCCAAAATCGACGACAACGCCGGTCCCGTCAACAGCAGCGGTAATATAGCCAATGTCGCCATTGAATACCCCATTATCATAATTGTTTCGAATCTGCATGACCTTGTCACCGCTGCAGAAGGTTGTTTCCCCGCGTATAACTTTCTGTACCGACTTGTTCAACGTGCTTTGCAATAACCGGTTCAGGGATTGCGTACCGAGAGTACCCCTGTGCATGGGGGAGAGAACCTGGATATCCTTTACCGGATCAATGGAGTATCGTGAGGGAATACGGTGCGTTACCAGATCGATAATAGTGTCCAGGCATTCCTGAGGATCGTCCTTTTTGATAAAAAAGCAGTTGTCACTTTTAACATTCGAAAATGAAGGGACGGTGCTGTTAATGATTTCATGGGCGGCGGTAACGATTCTGCTTTGTGCTGCTTGACGAAAGATAGTAGTCAGAATAACGTGCGGAATATGGCCGCCGGCAATCATATCTGCTAGCACATTGCCGGGTCCGACTGACGGGAGCTGGTTATTATCACCGACAAAGATCACTCTGGCCTCCGGCGGCAACGCCTGAAGGAGATGATACATGAGAAAGATATCGATCATGGAGACCTCATCACATATCAGGATATCGGTAACAATGGGGTTGTCCTTATTACGGGCAAAGGGAGATCCCTTTCTCATCGGGTTGAATTCAAGAAGCCGGTGGATCGTCTGCGCGTTCAGCCCGGATATGGTACCC
>JAUVGS010000333.1 GCA_030593665.1 Chitinivibrionales bacterium
AAATAATATCTTGCGCATGAAATACCATCCTTCCTATTTATTATTCGATTCGAGATCGTTCAGCCGTTTATGCAGTTGTATAAGGTAAAGCATTGCCTCTTCTGTCTGCTGCATTAGTTTCGAATACATATCGGCCGCATCCACCCCTTTGCCTTTCACCTCTTCGGCGGAAGGCATGCGGGGAAGCCGGCCGTTATTGTTTACATATTTTTCTGCTTTTTCTATGCTTTGCAAATAGTAGTTTTTGTCAAAAACAAAGTCGGGAAACTCCTCCATGTCAACACGGGTACGTTCGGTAACAATGGTGTCGGCCGTCGTGGTGTTATATACATGCGCGCTGTCCGCCTTGACTATGTTGCCGTCCACCGCAGGGGAGTATAAATAATTCCTCAGTATATTGGTGTGTTCCAATGCAATACGGTTTTTTTCAATACTGCACCGTTCAAACACGCTGCCCCGCTTGTCCTTTACAATAATAGTACCCCTTTCTTCCAGATCACCTCCTATTACAGCTTTACCGTAAAACCTGGATCTTCCCTGAATTTTGATATGATCGCCGCTGTGACACTGCGCTGGTAATTTAAACAACTCGCTCTCTATATCAAAGGCAGTATAGAATTCATAATCATTGTAGCTGAACAGTATATGGACAGTATCTGTGGTGGTATTAGCCGGATCGCCCCAGTCTATAAGCTCATATCCCGGATCCGGATTCGCCCTTAAAGTAATATCGCTTCCTTCATAGTATTCAAAAATGACACTTTTCTGATCCGCCGGATCAAATGTTTCTACTGTACCGTCAGGAAGGGTGTCAAGCGTTAACGTGCCGTTACTTCCTAGATGAACCGTTAAAGAACATTTTTGCAACTCATGGAAACTACAGTATGAATCAACCCATTCATCAACAGTCAACTCAATTGAAGAACTGTATAAATGATAGTTGGAGTCGGGACTCATTATAAACCAGTTGTCGAATTTATTACCGGAAAAATTTTTTGCAGCTAATGTTACCGTTTCAGACTGGGCGAATTCTAATGTAACAAAGGTATCAATAAACATACCTACTGTATCGTCAGGAAAAATTATAACGCTAACGATTCCGCCTTCGTTAACATAAAGATATAAAGTCGATGTGTCCGGCGCATAACAATCCATAAGAGGCACCTGTTCCCAGTAAATCGGGTGCGGCGGCGGCCAGTACCATATATTCACCAGGGCCTCGTAGGCATTTCCGGCGTGAATTACGCGCTCACCCGGTTGATAATGTGTCGTATCGTCCCACTCTACACAGGATTGTGTAAAAGCAGCCCCATTCATCAGCAGAAAAAACATACTGCATAGTATTAATAATCTCCGCATAAAATACCGTCCTTCCGTAATGCACTATATATCCTGTTTATTGATAGCACCCTGCACCTTCCATTAACAAAAGGAGAAATTGTACAGCATACCATCACCGGTTACCGACCCTCTCCGTCAGACTCAAGTTCACTGATCTCTTTGTTAAGCCTGAAAATGTAAATCATAGACTCCTCAAGCTTCTGCAAAAGCTTTTGATACATATCACCGATATACAATCCGTTTTCCCGAACCTGTTCTTCAGAAGGCATGCCCGGAAGCCTGCCCTCCTTCCGTATACTGTCTTCCAATTCATTGATAGTTAATAAATTGTAACCATTTTCAAATACGAAATCAGGGAAAGAATCGATAGTAACCTCAAGCCGTTTCGAGAAAAGAGTGTCGGTTTTAATAGTACCGCGTACTCGCATATTATCGGCTACTAATGCATTGCTCCGTACTGCAGAGCTGTGCACACTGTCACCGCGTATTTCCGTATTTCCAAGTGAAACGGAGTTATTGGACAATACGCATTCCTCAGGCCCTCCATTACTGTCTTTTATTTTTAAAATTCCCTTTACCTCGAAATTGTTGAAATCCTCAACCTTGCCGGACAAACTGGACAGCCCCTCAATTTTTAGATTATTACCTTCATTGCATTGCGATGGTAATTTGAACACTGTACTCGTTGGTTCGTATGTAGGATAAAGTATCATACTCTTCTCAAATACAATATCCAGTATGTCTGTTTTAGTCTGTGCACTATCACCCCAGTCGATAAGCTTGTATCCGCCGTCGGGATTCGCTGTCAATTGAGTGGAGGCTAATGCGTCATAAGCAAAAGAGACGCTTCTCCCTCTGCTTGGATCGAATGTTTCTGTAGTACCGTCAGGCAGAGTGTCAACTATAAGACTGCCGTTACTTGCCATCCATACGGATAAAGTGCATTTTTGCCATTTCACCACTGGAGAAATATCTTTATATGAACTATCACTGTTTAACACTACCTCTATTTCAGGTGTAGCAATCATATCCGGAGTCCACCCGAAAAACTCGTACCACTGATCAACTTCTATGCTAATGATTATCCTGTGTTCCCCCTCTGAGGACGGATATTTCAGTCTTACGTTATATATTGTATCCCCATCAAAGGTTTTCTGGCTTCCGTCCGGCATTGGGTTGATTGTTATCTGTGAATATTCAAAATCATCTATATCTAAAACATAAGCATGTTCGAAAAACGGATCGTAAAAAGTATACTCCTTATCAACGGTGATAGTAATTGAATAATCGGTATATGTATCGGTTCCGTCGTACCAGTGTTTGAAGAGGTAATTCCAGTAAGGCTTGGCAGTTAATGTTATTTCACTGCCGCAGATATAGGTGAGATTCAAAGTATGGCCGTCGTACCAGTCAAATGTCTGTGTGTAACCGTCAGGTGTTGTATCAACAGTAACTCTACCACCCGGATGTAAAGGAATCGTCAGATTGCATTCACTACATTCCATTATTGGTATTTCTTCCCAATACTGTGTATTTGTCGGCGGGTGATACCATATTGCATCCACAATTACTTTATATGCTTTTCCATTTTCAGTATATAGAACCTTTTCCCCGTTACTGTAATGAGTTGATTCGTCCCAGTCAGGGCATAATTGCGCATAAATGAATACATTGGCTAAAAACAAACAAATTAAACTTATTTTTAATGTTTTTCGCATGTATTTACCATCCTTTCACTACATTTGTTTTTCTAATTTCCTTAATCCAATGTTTATTCCATATCAAATTGTTAACACTGCAAACTGTCAAATTCAAATGGTTACAATATGTACGTTTTCTGCTGTTGTTAGAAGTTAAGACGCTTATTTATATTCCTCCCGATGCGTCCTGATAAGCATGTATATTTTTCGAAGATGTAAAATCAGGAGATTAAACAATCAAATAATAAATGACCGTATACAGATATAGATAACTTCATTAAATTTGCAACATATTCTATTCTTAGTTGATAATCGGCATATATCCTCTATCCAGATTGGAAAACTACTTATCGGTGTCATAATGACAATACATAATCATTTAATAGTGTTGCAAATTTAATGA
>JAUVGS010000212.1 GCA_030593665.1 Chitinivibrionales bacterium
TCATTAAATTTGCAACACTATTAAATGATTATGTATTGTCATTATGACACCGATAAGTAGTTTTCCAATCTGGATAGAGGATATATGCCGATTATCAACTAAGAATAGAATATGTTGCAAATTTAATGAAGTTATCTATAATTCCGTATCAGATAAAATATGGTCGTAGGGGAAACCATTGAGAAACAGAGAATTCTCCCGGCACTTGTGAGAGCGCTTTCAGCTTGCAAGTGAGCAAACAAGTGAAAGCTGAGTATGGTACCAGACTGAGAAGGAAACGAACTGATTTGGGATGATTGGCAGGAAGTCTTAGCACCCCCCATAGTACTGTTTGAAGACAGGCGAACTTGACCGAAAGGAGCCTGTTAGTAAGAAAGGAGGGTGTCGGATTACAGGACTGTTGTTTGAAACACAAAGGGATGCGATGAAATCTACAAATGTGTTAACGAAAAGACAACGGATAGCAATACGGTGCAGCGAATCTGTAATTCGAGGAACCGTGTGCGTTAAAGGCGCTCGCACGGCTCTGTGGGGATGCCGGGAAGTGATTTTCGGCATTACCCGGACAGTCAGTTAATTTAATACTTGACTAAAGACAATTTACCAAATTTATCGGTTGTACTCATTTTGTGGAGTTAAATGTGCGTGTATTTTGTCACAACTTTTACATGTTCTGTATAATTCTTTTTGCAGGCACGTTCTCACAGGAGACACCGATGAGTGTGGCAGTGAATGACCTGGATCCAAAGGGTATTGACATGGAGACAGCAGATGTAATCTCAGACAGACTTCGAACAGAACTCTTTAAAACAGGTTTTTTTACCGTTGTGGAACGTGGTCAGATGGAAGAAATTCTCAAGGAGCAGGGTTTTCAGCAAAGCGGCTGTATTTCCGATGCCTGCTCTGTTGAGATGGGGCAACTTCTCGGAGTAGCAAACATGATCGCAGGAACTATCGGGAAAGTGGGGGAAACATTCACTATCAATCTCCGGCTTATTGATGTTGGAACCGGGAAAATTCTGTTTACTGCAAATATAGATCTCCGAGGAAAAATTGATGATGTATTGTCTAAATCAACTGTTGATATCGCAAAAAAACTAGTAGAGAATATTTACCCAACAGACACGGTACAAACCATGAAAAAGGAACAAAAAGAAAAGGAAACGGTTATTAAGAAAGGAAAACTCACCGTAATCACGGAACCGACGGGTGCAACTGTACTTCTTAACCTTGACAAAAAAGGTATGACACCATATTCTGACTCAGCCATTAATGTCGGGGAGTATGCCTTAGCAATAAAAATGCTGCATTATACTCCTATTAATAAAAGTATTAAGATTGTAGCGGGAGAAACATTAGAGAAACATTACAAGCTGAAACGCACTAAATCTTACATCATTTCAGAAAAGGCTTCGGAAAAGAAAGTGTCAAAATCTAAAGCAGCTGTTTCCAGAAAGAAAAAGATCTGGACTAAGGTTGTTTCTGGCGTAATTTCAGTGGCTAGTGGTGTGGTAGGTCTGGCTAAGAATGCACAGGCTCAAGAGAAAAAAGATGAGTATATGGCTATTGAAGATAATTATCAGAACAGTAACACTAACTCTAACTCTAACTCTAACTATGATGAATATAGCAAGCAATATACTGCTGCGTATAACGAAGCGGAAGAAAAGATAAGAATGCGGAATATCTGTTATATTGTTGCCGGTGTGGGTCTGGTCTCTTTTGCTGTTTCGTTTGCATTTTAGTACCTCCTTTAAAAGACAGGCTTAGCGGATTATATGCATATCCTCAACAAAGTTAAACGAATAATACCCGGAACACTACTTCTTGCTGCATTCACAATGTTTTACTGTATGCAGCAAGATGGTGATGATAATGTTCTTGACTGGATTGATTTTGATGAGATACCTCCGGTTGTTACCCTGCTGGGTGATAATCCCTACTCAATTTTAGTAAACTCTTCTTATATAGAACAAGGCGCCACGGCGTATGACAGTGTTGATGGTGATTGTACCGATTCTATTGCGATAGACAACAGTGATATTGATACGAGCACAATCGGGACTTATCAGGTTGTGTATACCGTATCTGATTATGCGGGGAATGTTGCAATGACAAAAAGAAACGTTATTGTTCTTTCCAATATTGATACTGTGCCGCCGGTTATTACTTTAGTTGGCCCCAGTCATATGAATCTGACTGTCGGTGATCAATACAATGAGCCCGGTGCGACTGCAGAGGACGTTGTTGACGGCAATCTTAGTGATTCTATTATTATTGATGCTTCGACAGTGGACACTTCAAAGGTAGGCACCTATCTGGTTTCCTATACGGTTTCTGATGCAGCGGGTAACGAGGCAACAAAAAACCGTACTGTAAATGTAAACCCGGAGAATTATGTCGATACCATTCCACCTTTGATAACTCTTATAGGCAATAATCCTGACACCGGCTATGCTGATGTAACCTATATCGATCCTGGCGCCACTGCAATTGATAACCATGATGACAATACTGAAATTACTGCTAAAATATCAGTTACCGGTAATGTAATTATCTCGACTATGGGTATATATGAGCTGAAATACAACGTAACGGATAGTGCCGGAAATGCAGCTGTTGAGGTAACACGTTCAGTGCTAGTGGTAGATACGACACCGCCAGTGATTACATTAAGTGGTCCCAATCCAATAAATCTTCTCGTGGGTTTTACATATACTGAATACGGTGCTAGTGCAACGGATAATATTGACGGTGATTTGACAAGTGATATCGACACGAACAATGATAGTGTGAATACATCAGTAACCGGTTCTTACCGGGTTCACTATACCGTATCAGACGCCTCGGATAATACTGCCCGTGAAATACGTATCGTTAATATCGGCGATGTAACGGATACCATTCCACCGGTAATAACTATACTCGGAGGTAATCCGATGAATCTGAAGGTCGGTTATACCTATAACGAACCGGGTGCCACCGCTCTGGATGATGTTGACGGCAATATTACTAGTGACATTGCAATTACAGGCAGTGTCAATACTTCGACAGTTGGTACCTATATCATTCGGTACAATGTATCAGATAGAGAGGGGAATGCTGCTGATCAGAAGTCCCGCACCGTTAATGTCACTTCAGGTAACGATGTTACCAAGCCGGTAATAACGCTCACGGGTGTCAATCCGTACACTATGTATATCGGCGACACCTATAGTGAACCGGGATTTAGTGCAAATGATAATGTTGATGGCGACATCACAGCAAAAGTGCAGACTACAAATAATATTAATAACTCAACAGCCGGTTCTTACTGGGTACGATATAATGTTTCCGATAATGCCGGGAATGCGGCAGATCAGAAGGAGCGCACAGTTGTCGTGAACGAGTTGAGCAGCGATCTTATATGGGAGGATTTTGAGGTCGGAGAGAATTTTCAAACAAAGCTCGCCATGGATAATTTTACCACTAATGACGGCCTTTGGTATGGGTATGATGATAACACCGACGGCGGCGAATCAACTATCAATCCTGATCCGGCAGTGGACACATCATTTTTACAGATAGTACAGACAGGAAATGGGTATAATAGTTCGAAGGGATTAAAGGTAACGTTTACTTTAAAGAAAGGGGCAACCTTCCTGTACCCGTTTAGTGCATTCGGCTTCAGTATTAAGGTTACAGATGCTTATTATAATATGAGTAAGATGCAGGAGTTTAAATTCAGGGTAAAGGGTTCGGGACAAATGCGGATTCAGTTCGAGACAAAAATGGTCAAGGAGTGGCCGAATGCCGAGGAACGGTGGGGGCATTTTGGTAAGCTATTTGTCCTGAAAGCCGATTGGACTGAAATTACTTTAACACCGAGTGACATTACCCCGTCACTGTATTCCGAACAAGCCAATCAGCTTAAGAAGTGGACTGATCCGGATGCCAGTGATAAGGTTACCTCTGTTGTTTTTTATACAAATGGTGTTGACGGCAGTGTTATTGAATTCTACCTTGACGAAATTAAGACAACCGGTTTAACCGTTCAGGATATCGTATCGGAAAATAAGAATAGTTCCTATATTATACAATGTGGAAAATAGAGGCGTGCTTATGGAAAAATAGTATCCGCCCCGTAAAACACCTCCTTTTCGCCTAATAAAATCTCCCAATAATTATCTTTCCTAATTTTTGGGGCGAGTCTATGATTTATATCACATTTCCTTGTAATATGATATAAAAAAATGGAAAGTCCGATACTATATTCCTTCATACCACTTTCAATTCTTCCCTTTCAACACTTTCCCCTGAATACTCCATATACAACATCTTGTATCTGAATTCCATCAATAATTAGTACTCTTAACACTCAATTGGATAGGTTAGCAATGATTTTTTATTTTCATTACCCTGTCAATATATAACCTAAAAACCAAAGTTTGTCAAATAGCTCTGTCGAAATATCAAATTAATAGCTCATCCGTAAACGTTAGACGAAGGCATGAGAAATTGTCGTAAAAATGTATTACTTTATATAGCGCTTAAGATTTCGGGTAATCTGTAGTAGCATTTGATTTATCTTTTTGTTTTTTCCACTCAGCAGGTGTGAGATCTTTAACACTTTGTCCTTCTGCTCTCATAGGAAGGCGTTGAAATATATCAAGAAAATACTTATGCGGGTCAACATTGTTGATCTTACAGGTAGCAATAAGAGAGTAGATAATTGCAGTCCATTTGGCGCCATTCTCCGAACCGGCTTTTTTCCAGTTGTTTCGACCAAT
>JAUVGS010000304.1 GCA_030593665.1 Chitinivibrionales bacterium
AGCAATTGTTATCGTTTTATTAATGTGACTATATTCGCTTCATGTTCCCGTTTATAGATAACCCCATCCATCACGCGTCGCGTTAAATATATTCCCAATCCTCCGATCTTGCGGGTTTCGGCAGGAGCGGTAATATCCGGTTGCGGCCGGGCCAGAGGATTGAACGGTTTACCCCAATCTTGAATAATGATTTTTAATCGTCTATTATTTTTTAACGCAATCTCACAGGTAACTGCAACATCGCCTATAGTTTCCGGATAGGCATAGGTTGTTATATTCACCAATACCTCTTCACATCCCAGTCGTATCTGGGTTGATTCATCCTTGGAGAATCCCGCCTTTTCAGCTTGTGTGATTATAAAATCAAGAAGCCGTGTTACGTTGGCGGATTCTGCCGTCAAACGCAGGGACTCCATTCCACCTCGATATGGAAAATGTACTATTACGGTGTTTCAAGATTGTCTCGAATAACAAGGAACGAGTCGAACCCGCTCATTGAAATCACCCTGGTGACCGTGTTCGGCGCACCGGCAACAATTACTTCACCACCTGTGGCAATTTTCTGCTTCGCAAAGATAAGCACCCGCAATCCTGCAGATGATATAATTTGCAATTCTCTACAATCAAAAATGACCCTTTGAATAGGTTGGCCGACAAATGATTTCATCTCTTCCATTAAACCCGGTGCATTTGAGAAATCGAGACGATCAGACAAAGTAACGGTTACCGTATCAGCAGTAACATGTATTGAATAAGATTTCATGATCTGATGTATCTTTCATAATGGAAAATTCGGTTAAAATGTATATTGTTACAGGGATTTTAGTAACTTTCGAATTATTTTTTTTGCATTTTTTACCCTGAAGGGCATAAAAGCTACTAAATATCCATTTCCAGTTTATCTGGATTAGAAAATGAAACAATAATAAAGTAAAATACTTAATTTAAATAAAAAGTAAATCATCTTTTAGTGAAATACCCTGCTGAAAGTGGGAATGATTGGTATAGCGTGATTTGTAAAATGTTAAAGAATGGGATTTATCCGGGATTATTCATGGTTATATTGAGTGTCACTTTTGTTTTGAAGCATGTATTTGAAAAATATTTAATAAAAAAGTTAAGCGGAACAGTGCCATTTGTAATTGTGTTTTGCCTGTTTGCCGTGTCTCGCACCTTTGCGGAACAGGCTGTCCATCTCGTAGAGGATAGGGGTGATTGCATTGTTCTCAAATTTAAATTGCCGAAATATTTAGTTAATGATGTTGTAGTCAATGGTGAAAAGTGTCAGTCTATTGTCGTTCCTGATGCGGTGTATGTATCTGAAAAAGGAGCTCCTCAATTACCAAAATTCGTACAAAGCATCATACTGCCGGATAATGGGGTAATGGAGCTGGAAATTGTTGCTATTTCCTGCAGGGAAATCAGTGTTGATAAAATTGTTCCTTCCAGGGGCGTCATTTACCGTAATCAGAATCAAGCAGTTATTCCTTATGTGTTTGGGGAGGTATACACCACAAACGCCTGGTATCCGGAAGAATCGGCTTCACTGAGCATGCCCTTTATCATAAGGGATTTTCGCGGCGCTGTTGTCTGTTTCTATCCCTTTCAGTACAATCCGGCCCGGAAAAAACTGAAAATTGCCAAATCAATTACCATCAAGGTGAAATCCGCCAATGGCCATTCTATACATTCTCTGTACTCTACAAATAAGAATATCTCATCGGCGTTTGAAAGATTATATCAGAGACGGTTCATCAATTTTCAGAACCGGGCACTGCGTTATCCGGAGGTAAATGACGGTGAAAGGATGGTTGTTATTACCGCAGCCGACTATTCAATCAATATGGAGCCCTTTGTCGCGTGGAAGAACAGGAAGGGGATTAAAACCGATCTGTATGAATATCCCGATGAGACAGGCGGCAGCGGGGCGGATGCGGTGAAGAGTTTCATCCTGCAGAAGTATGATACTGATTCTATTTCTTATATTCTGCTTGTCGGCGATGCCGATGATATACCATCACTCAATGGCACGGTCGCTGGCCTGTCCGACCCATCCTATGTCAAGTTGGCCGGCGATGATCAGTACCCTGACGCCTTTATCGGAAGGTTTTCCGTTGAACAACCTGCGCATGCCGATCATATGGTCAATAAAGTGCTGCTGTATGAGAAGGAACCTGATCAGAATGGTGAATGGTATGCAAAGGCAATCGGCATGGCCACAAGTGAAGACGGCGGCACCGGTGTAACTGACGAAGAGTGGGTTGAAGAGATGTGTGTCGCTATGGAAAACAGCATGTATACACATGTCGATCGGGTGTATCTGTCACAAAACAATACTTCCGCCGAGGTAGCGTCGGCATTAAACGAGGGGAGGGGCTGGTTTAATTACCAGGGCCATGGCCTCCAGACAAAATTCGGATTTACAAATGCTTTTATAACGAACGCGTTATTTGAATCATTGACAAACACCTCTAAACTGCCGGTAGTAATTTGCGTTGCCTGTAATACCGGCGAATTTGATTATCATAAGGAATGTATTGCGGAATGTGCTACACGACTGGAAAATATCGGCGCCATCGTTTTTCTGGGATCATACATAGCCCAGCCCTGGAACCCTCCACAGCATGGACAGAAGGAGATTGTCAGACTCCTTACAGAGGATACGTATGTCTCTTTGGGCGCTATTGTTTACAATGGCAGTAGTAAAATACTCGAGGCCGGCAATTCCGAAGGGATGTTTTTAGAGACCTTTGAAGCCTGGACTCTTTTTGGTGATCCGAGCCTCCTTGTGTTTAACGGGAAACCCACAACTATGGCGGTAACTTGTCCGGAAAGAATTGAAACCGGTATTCAGGAAGTAGCAATAACATTTGATGATAGCATTATGGGACGGGTGTGCCTGTACAGCGAAGAAAACGGCATTCTTGCATCGAAAATTTTTTCCAACAGAGAAAGTCTCACTCTGTATGTCGAGATAACAAATGAAAAGAAAATTCATTTGACGGTAACCGCTCGAAACAGGATACCGGTAATGAAAGAGATAGCAATCGGCCTGAATGCCATAGATGGAAAAAATGCATTCCTGAATAGCAATACTTTCATGGTGAAACAGATTGGTAAATCCTTAATGCTCCATGTGCCTTTTACCGGAAAAAGTATTGTGACGATTTCTGATTTACAGGGAAGGAATAGTATTCGGTTTGAAACAACGGCAAATAGAAAATGGTTTCAAATACCGGAATCTCTCTCATCAGGTATACATATTGTCGGTATTGTGGTGAATGACCGGGCAATGACTGAGAAATTCTTGCTTGTGAGGTAGAACGATTGGTACTGAGGGGTTGAACGTCACTAACCAATTATACCCTATGCATCCTATGTGTTTTCAACGAATTAAAAAGACCTTGTTTTTGTTCCAAGCGCAGATAAACTGCAAGTAAGTACCTTCACGAAATTATTTTTTACCCTGAAGGATACCCTGTGCCACATTGTGCCCCTTGAGGGTAATTAGAGATTCTTGGAAATTTACTTCTTAGTATCTCTTATGCCCTTCAGGGTAAAAAACGCACATGGTGCCCTTCAGGGTAGAAATTTTTTCATAAGGTACTAAAAGAATGTGGATATTGATATCTACAAATATATATGTTATAATAGCTATAGATATCCACATTTGTATTAAGGGGAATATATGAGAACAATTCAG
>JAUVGS010000491.1 GCA_030593665.1 Chitinivibrionales bacterium
TTATACTATTGCAAACCGTCTCGCCGAGATTGACAAACAGCACGCCGGTTTCTATCGGAAAAACGCCTCCGGGTATGCCGGGCGGCTTCGCAGGATGAAAGCGGAATATATGCAAAAATTAAAGAATATACAGGACATGAATTTTACCTGTGCAACTATTCATGGCGGATATTCCTACCTGCTCCAGGAATTCGGGTTTCAGGTAGATGAAGTCATTGAACCGGCTCACGGTGTTAATCCGACTGCATCACAACTGAAAAATACCATAGAAAAAATTAAGAACGCCGGCGTGGAAGTTGTATTTTCCGAGCTTGATTTTCCCAGTCCTTTTGTAAAAACAATCGAACAGGAGACCGGCGTAACCGTCCGCAGGCTTTCGCATCTTTCCAAAGGTGAATTTACCGCTGAAAATTTTGAAAAAGGTATGCGGGCAAACCTCGAAGCGCTACTTGAAGCGGTGCAGGGAGTAAAAGTACATTGAATACACCACCGGTACAAGGCCCTGAGGTTATCTGTAATTCCTTTTCCCTGGCATTCGGGAGAAATGTCGTATTACAGGACATCTCTTTTAATGCGACTCCCGGTGCTATTCATTGTATTATCGGGCCAAATGGCGGTGGTAAGACCTGCCTGATACAATCGATTCTCGGACGGATGTGCCATACCGGCACCATTACCATACACTGGGAAGATAGTAATCGGGCTATAGGATATGTTCCCCAGCAGGTACAGCTTGACAAAACATTACCAATATCAACCGGGGATTTTATCGCATTGTGTGTGCAAAAACGCCCAGCGTTTCTCGGTATTCACAAATCCGTTCGGCAAGAGGTACAAAACGTACTGGCTGCAGTAAAAATGAATGGAAAAGAAAAATTACTCTTCTCAGAATTGTCAGGAGGAGAACGGCAGCGGATTCTTTTTGCACAGGCGCTTATACCAAAACCGCGACTGCTCATTCTGGATGAACCGATGAACAGTATTGATAAAAGCGGTGCACGGATATTTGCCGAAAAAATTCAACAACTTGCCGGTGAAGGAGTAACGGTCATCTGGGTGCACCATGACCTTGCTGAAGTGCGGAAGATAGCTGATACGGTTACCTGTATAAACAGGGAAATTCTCTTTTCCGGAATACCGGAAGAGGTTATGGACGAGAAGCATCTCCTGGAAATATTTGCAGCATCAAAATTCGATTAAGGAAGCGCGTGTGGAAATTATTTACGACTGGATACGGTACAGTGCACAAATAGGGGCACAAAAAGGTGTGCTCCCGGAATCATTTACCTACAGTTTTCTGGTAAACGCTTTATTATGCGCTCTTCTTATAGGCCCGTCACTTGGTGCTATCGGTACCATGGTTATCGCAAAGCGAATGGCTTTTTTCTCAACGGCAATCGGCCATGCGGCGCTTACCGGTATAGCGATCGGTATTATGCTGGGGGAACCGGTCTCCGCACCGTATGTCTCACTGTTTTCCTTCGCGTTGCTTTTTGCGATTTATCTTAATTTCAGCCGCAACAAAAGCGGCATGTCCCACGACACCTTAATCGGGGTTTTCCTCGCAGCCTCTATTGCCGTTGGTTCAACACTCATGCTTACGGTCACCCGCAAAACCAGTGTTCATATTCTGGACAGTTTTCTGTTCGGTTCAATACTCTCAGCCGGCAATCAGGATATCACCCTGCTTCTTATCATTACCATAGCCACCATTATCATCGGTGCATTCTATTTCAACCGTCTCATGTTAACGGGGCTTAACCCGGTGCTGGCTGCTGTACGCGGTGTACCTGTCATGGCCCTAAATTACCTGTTTATCATTCTTATTGCGCTTATCACAGTTGCATCGGTAAAGATTATCGGTGCGGTTCTTGTTGAGGCATTGCTTATTATTCCTGCCGCGTCAGCCAGAAATATCAGCTCATCGCTAAAGAGTTTTATCATATACAGCGTAATTTTTGCAACATTCAGTGCGATAACCGGCATTCTTCTGCCAATTGAACTTAATCTGCCGGTTCCATCCGGCGGCGCTATAGTAATAATCGCAACGATTATTTTCATCATAACGCTTAGTATAAAAACGATCACATCCCGTCATTAAGAAAATTATGAAAACCATACCCATTCTTACTATCTGTTCATGTGCGATACTATTCTTTGGCTGTCAAAGGAAACAGAAGAAAATAGTAATCACCGCCCTGCCGGCACTTGAATCAATTCTCAATGCATTAACAGAAAACAGTACCATTGAGGTGGTATACCCGGTTCCCGATGATATATCACTCGCTGAACACGACCAGTACTGGGAGG
>JAUVGS010000127.1 GCA_030593665.1 Chitinivibrionales bacterium
TTACTCAAAAAATTGTGGAAAATCGAATGAAATGCGAGGATACGTGAAGAGTGAAGAGCGAAGCGTGAAACGAGATACGTTTAATTGTAAATCACGCCTCTACCCTACAAGTTCATTTAAAAACCTGCTGACCGCTTCAACCGGATCAGTATTACATTCCAAAGCACCATTCACTCTCCGCAACAATTCACTTCCAACAACACCGCAATCGGCATAACCTGCCAGTACTTCAAGCTGAGCTTTTTCTCTTATACCAAAACCTGCTGCTACATACCGGCCTGTTTGTTCTTTTATTTGATTTAAATACATTTTAGTCTCTTTATCCATCTCTGTTTTATGACCGGTGACACCTAACCGCAGTACAGCATAGACGAACGGCGAAATACTCTGTTGAGTAATTATTTTCATTCTCTCCTTCGTAGTTGTGGGCGCAATCAATGGGACAAACGCAAGATTGTTTTTACCGCATAATCCGGGCAGGTCTAATTCCGGCTCATCGAATGGGCAATCTGGTACAATAAAACCATCGACACCAATAGCCACGGCACGGCCTACAATCTCCCTTAAACCGTAAGCATAGAGAGGATTTATATAACTCATTATTAGCAATGGTATTGTAACCTTTGACCGAACCTGTTCAATCATTTCAAGTACCATTCCGGTTGTAATACCGGCCTGCAACGCGCTATGATTGGCCTGAACAATAACAGGGCCGTCAGCGGTCGGATCACTGAACGGCAGTTGCACCTCCACCAGATCGACTCCCTTCTCAGCCATAGTACGGATAAGTGATTCACCTGTCTCAATTGAAGGATAGCCGCCAACTACATGGGTCATTATTTTTATTTTTTTACCTGTTTTAAATGTTCCGGCAATCCGATCAATTCCGGTCATAATCATCCTCCGCCTTGAGACGATTCAATTCACTCTGCAAAAATGTCATCCAGTCTTCCTGGTCAAAAAATGGTGCCGTGATAAAAAGGTCTTTATCACCCCGTCCGGAAATATTGACTACAATTACCTTTTCAGCAGGCAGTGTTGGCGCCCGTTTAAAGGCTTCCACCAGTGCATGCGCTGATTCGAGCGCCGGAAGTATCCCCTCTTTTACGGCGGTTAGTTTTACCGCATCGAGCACTTCTGCGTCAGTTGCACAAGTAAAGGTAACCCGCCCCTTCTCCGCCAGGTCTGCGAGCTGCGGCCCGATACCGGCATAGTCCAGTCCTGCGCTGATAGAATGCGTCGGCAATAACGAACCGTTCTCATCCTGCAGGAAAAATGATTTATATGCCTGTACAATACCGACCCGCCCGAGACCGCCAAGGCGAACAGCATGCCTGCCGGATTCGACACCCATACCTCCCGCTTCAACACCGATCATTTCAACGGGATCATCGAGGAATGGATAAAACATGCCGATAGAATTGGAACCGCCTCCTACACAGGCCATAAGAATATCCGGCAGTCTGCCGATGCTCTCCATAAGCTGCTCTTTCAATTCTTTACCGATGACACATTGAAAGTCACGAACCATTGATGGATACGGGTGCGGCCCCAATGCCGATCCCAGCAGGTAATGGGTGTCATGCACCCGTTCGGTCCAGTTTTTCAATGCGGCATTTACCGCATCGGTCAACGTCCGGGTACCTTCGGTCACCGGGGTTACTGTCGCCCCAAACAGCCGCATGCCAAGCACATTCGGATGCTGGCGGGCCATATCGATCTCACCCATGAACACCTCACACTCAAGTCCCATTTTTGCGGCTGCTGCGGCAGCAGCAAGGCCGTGCTGCCCTGCCCCGGTTTCGGCAATAACCCGTTTCTTACCCATTTTTTTTGCGAGAAGCGCCTGGCCTACCGCATTATTAATTTTATGTGCACCGGTGTGTGCATTACCCTCCATTTTGAAATAGAGCTGCGCGCCGTTAAAATGCTTTGTAAGATTCTCCGCATAATAGAGCGAAGTCGGTCTGCCGATATAATCCTTCTGTAATTGAGCAAGTTCATTCCAGAATTGTTTGTCACCCTGTATCCCTTCATACACCGCTTCCAGTTCTTCAAATGCCGGATACAACACTTCCGGAATGTACCGTCCGCCATAGTTGCCGAAATATCTTTTGTTTGTTACCATGGTAATCCCTGTTTTAATGGCAATCATTATTGTTTTTCGGGTTTAATATTTATCAGTATCTTTAGATTGTCTCTTTCCTATATTGTTCAATCTCCTTAAACAATTTAATCATTTTTTCTTTTGATTTTTTACCTTTTATCCCCTCAACACCACTTCCTATGTCAATGCCATCCGGTTGAATCTTTGTTACTATTGAATAGACATTTTCCGGATTGATACCGCCTGCCAAGAAAAAACGTTTCCCCGCTTCCACAATCCGATTTTTTGCATATAGAGCAACTTCTTCTGCAATTCGTTTCCCGGTACCACCGTAACTGTCTTTAACTTTTGTATCAATCAGTAGTTGTGAACAGCAAGACGTCCAATTGTCAACGGCCCTGTCAACGTCTACTTTTGAGCTAATACGCAGCGCTTTATACCATTGAAAAGGATATTGTATAGCGTCAGAAGAAGTTTCGTCTCCATGAAGCTGTATTAAATCTATACCGGTTTGTGTCAGAATCTTTTCAATCGTTTCCGGTTGTTCATTTACAAAAACGCCTACGGTTTTTACTGATTTATTCAGCCCTTGTTCTCTCAATCTGTGAAGAATATCCGCAACGGTATCTGCTTTAACCTGTCGTGGTGATTCGGCAAAGATGAAACCAATGTACTCAGCACCAAGCTTAACTGCCAGTGCAGCATCATTATAATTTGTTATGCCACATATTTTAATTTTTATTTTCAAAACAAAAACTTTTTTTTTAAAAGGATAGTATTAATTATGACCATAATTAATAAGTTCCGGCCAATGGTTGACAAGTGTGCCACTGAGACAAAGCACACGCTATAGACTTACAGCCAGAACCAATGTCCATTTAACTGAACCCTGCGTAGTTGTCACTTCCACAACCGAACCATTTACAACCGCTTCGTCAAGGTAAAAAACAAGTCCGCCATTCCAAACATTGTTCACGGTTTTATCAATAACGTTCAACCAGGAGCCATTGTTCCATACTCATTGTTGAAATTGTTCTACAACAGTCGTGTTTTCATCTACTTCAAAAGATTTATTATTTTCTTTATAGCTGCCCCCGGGCCGTAATGTCAATGTTCCGGATCTTTTAAACCTGCTTGCTTGAGGAATAGTTGTATCTCCATCATAATTCAATGTTCCGGTACCAAAGGTCATAATCCCATATTTATTAACCTCAACAGTAACGCTGCTTGTTTCATCAAATTCCGGATATTCATTTGTGAATCGTAAATAAAGAATTCCTGTATAGTTATTATCCAGAATTTCAAGGCTTGCAACAGTACTCCCATCATCATCTGTACATTTAAAAACAAACAATACGATAAAAACAAGCAGGCACAATTTCAACAATTTCATACGTTACCTTTCCTTTCCTAAAAAATCAACAAAATTTCTTACATTTTTTTCCCTGTCATTAGCAGTTATAAAATACTCTCCGACAAGAAAACCACGAAATCCGGCATTAAACATAACTTTGCCGTCTTCTGGACTCATCATACCGGATTCCGCTACTGCAATCCGTTCGACAGGTATCTGACCGCATAACTCCCTGGACAATTCCATATCTATGCTGAAATCTTTTAGATTGCGTGCATTAATGCCAATACCGGCAGCCGGTATCAGGATTGCTTTTTCCAACTCCTCTTTGTTATGTACCTCAAGCAACACTTCAAGATCATATTCCGCTGCACAATCGGCCAACTCTTTCATCTGTGACTCAGAAAGTACTGCCGCAATCAGGAGTACTGCATCCGCACCCAATGCCCAGCTCTCCCTCACCTGATACGTATCAACTATGAAATCCTTTCGAAGCACCGGTATAGATACAACCTGGCGGACATTTTTCAGATGTGTCTCATCGCCGTAGAAATAATCTGGTTCGGTCAGGACAGAAATGGCATGGGCACCACCCCGCTCATAATCACATGCTATTGAGACAGGATTATAGTCCTTTACAAAAACTCCCTTTGAGGGTGATCCCCGTTTACATTCTGCAATAACGGTAATGCCATCTTTTTGAAAAAAAAGGCGTGGCGGATCTATGCGTCTCACCAGGTCGCTTTCGGCAATCTCACCCTTCTTTATCTTTAGGCGCTCTTTCCGTGTTTCTACGATCTCGTCAAGTATTGTCATTGCTATGTTACCTTGATAAATTCACATTATTTTTGGAGGACGCACGCATGTCAACTTAAGTTTTAAACAATGGCTATATTTATGTCATCCCGAGCACTGAATACTGCAGTGCAGTATGTTTTCAGTCGAGGGATATTTCAATAATTAGTGTAGATGGTTCGACTTCGCTCACCATGACTTTTTTATTTAATATGCTATATTGAAGCTTATGTAACTTTAATCAGAATCAACTCTGCTACCAAAAATAAATCTTTATCACTTTATATTAGAGCGTTGAACTAAAATTAACTAACTTCTCCAGAACCGCTTTCGCAGCACCGCTATCAATCGACTCTTCCGCTTTAGCGATTGCCTCTTTAAAATCAGTTGCAATTCCTGCAGAAAATATCGCTGCTGCCGCATTAATCACTACCACATCCCGTTTCGGCCCCTTTTCGCCATCAAGAATACACCGGGTAATCTCTGCATTCTCAGAAGCATCACCGCCCTTCAGATCTTCGGGTTTACAATAGTTAAATCCATATTCACGGGGATCGAACTGATAGGTACGTACCCAGTTATCCTTAAGCTCGGTAACTTTTGTCTGTCCGGTGAGCGTAATCTCATCCAGCCCGTCACTGCCGTGGACAACAAGAGCACGTTCAATCCCAAGGTTACTCAGCACTTCAGCAATCATTTCAGTTACATCCGGTGAAAATACTCCCAGCACCTGAGACTTCACTTTTGCCGGATTGAGCATGGGCCCCATCATGTTGAATACCGTGCGGAACGACAGTTCACGACGCGGTCCCATAATATTTTTAAATGCCGGATGGTATCCCGGCGCAAAAAGGAAACACATGCCCACTTCCTGCAGAGCATTTCCTGCCTGTTCCGGATCCATATCAATTTTAACACCCAATGTCTCAAGCACATCAGCTGAACCCGATTTTGAGGTGATAGACCGGTTACCATGCTTGGCAACCTTAACCCCGGCGCCGCAGGCGACAAACGCCCCGGCTGTCGATATGTTGAATGTGCCTGAGTTGTCCCCACCGGTGCCGCACGTATCGGTAAGTACCATTCCTTCAGCCACCGGTACCTGTTTTGCCTTTTCATACAGTACCTTTGCAAAACCGGTTAACTCTTCGACTGCAGGCCCTTTCATAGTGAGCGCGGTGAGAAATGCACCGATCTGTACCTGGGTAATAGTGCCCTCAGTAATCTGCTCCATGACACTTCCAGCCTCTAATGCAGTGAGACTTTCTCCGGATACAAGTCTTTTCAACAGGTCTTTTACCGGTGCAACGTCTTTAGCGCCGCTGATAAAATTTGATAACATTTTCATACCCTCCTCTGTTCCAATTGATTCCGGATGAAACTGAACGCCTTCAACAGGTAACTTTTTATGCCGTATACCCATGATCTCTCCGTCACTGCTCGTTGCGGTGATTTCAAAATCATCAGGGACACTTTCTTTTTCCAGTGCCAGAGAGTGATAGCGGATTACCCGTAACGGATTAGGCAGTCCGGAAAAAATAGTTTTCCCGTCATGAGTAACCATGTCACTTTTACCGTGCATGATCGCCTGCGCCCGGATAACAGTACCGCCGAACACCTCACCTAACGATTGATGTCCCAGGCATACGCCCAGTACCGGCTTCCGTCCGGTAAATGTTTTAATCATCTCCTTTGAGCACCCTGCATCTTTTGGCCTGCCCGGCCCGGGAGAAATAACCAGGTAATCAAAATCAAGCTTCTCAGCCTGCTCACAGGTTATCTCATCATTACGAAAAACCTTCACCTCTTCTCCCAGCTGCATGAAATACTGCACAAGATTATACGTAAATGAATCATAGTTATCGATCATTAATACCATTATCTGTTCCCTCCTGCTGAAAGTGCAGTAAACAATGCCTTTGCCTTATTTAATGTCTCTTCAAATTCACGTTCCGGTACCGAGTCATAGACGATGCCGGCACCAGCCTGCAGATATAGCTTTTTATCCGCAACAACCATGGACCGGATGGTAATACAGGAATCAAACGTACCGGTATAACTCAGATACCCTATTAAGCCGGCATACGGTCCCCGTTCATCCGGTTCAAGCTCTTCTATTATCTCCATAGCCCGCACCTTGGGTTCCCCTGAAACCGTACCGGCAGGAAACGTAGCCTTGATCACATCAAAAGCATCTATATTGTCTGCCAGTTCGGCAACAAC
>JAUVGS010000338.1 GCA_030593665.1 Chitinivibrionales bacterium
ACCGGTAACATGGTTAAGGTTTGGCATCAGGAATGTATCACTATGACCGCTTCCCGGACATTTGATATCCATGATCCGTATGCATCCGTCAGGCAGGCGCGAGATATCCTGTGTACCGTTTGTTTCAACCAGCACCATATAATGACGGTCAAGAAGTTGACGGCACAAATCCGGGACTTCACCTTGCAGCAGAGGTTCGCCACCGGTTATTTCAACCAGAGAAGAGCCGAAATCGTCTACCCTGGCAATGATATCATCAACCGAAATATCCGTTCCATTCTCCTGAGCATACCGTGTGTCACAATAGGTACAGCGAAGATTGCAGCAGTTCATTCTGATAAAGGTGCATACCAGGCCGGTATATGTTGACTCGCCCTGAATACTGTTAAATAGTTCGCAGATATTAAGCATCTTCAAAGTAGGATGCGCAGTTCCCCGGTGTTTCGTATACATCAATACGGGAAAGTGTGCTGTGCGGTTCGTTTAGTCGTTCTTTCAGTTTGTGGAATATATACCTGGCTATGTTTTCGGATGAGGGATTAATAGTATCTTCATCAAAAATTGTATTCAGGTCACAATGATCCAGAGATGCAAGAATATCGCTCAACTCGGATTTCAGTTTTTTAAAATCAATGCCGATGCCGATTTCATTGAGTTTTTCACATTGAACATACGCTCGTACCAGCCAGTTATGGCCATGGGTGTTTTCGCACGGGCCATTATAATTTTTCAGACGGTGCGCTGCAGAAAAAGATGCTTCAGATGAAACGGTAAACATATTTTCTTCCTTTCAGTTTGCTATTAAAAATATATTGTTCATCTATGACATCGCTATAATTCTCCGGGAAGATGTAGTCTCCCCGATTATCAGTACATTACTTATATTTACTTAGTTATTTTATTCATAAAAATTAGGCATTAATGATTTGCCACGAAGACACGAAGACTCAAAGTAAAATATGAATGTTAAAGCATTATTAAAGAAAAAGAGTACATCGCCAGTAAAATTGAAGAATAAAAGAATAATTTTATAATCTTTGTATCTTGGTGCCTTTGTGGCATAACTATATGAAAGGTCTTTGATTGACTGCGGCTGAATCTGATGCGGTGTATCGAATAATTGATGCAAATTTGAACCGGCTTCGCGAAGCGCTGCGGGTTATCGAGGAATATTACCGTTTCGTTCAGAGCGATGAAAAAATTGCAGGTGAGCTTAAACTTCTTCGCCATTCTCTTGAAGAGCTGGATGAAGGGTTTGACAGAGAGAACCTTCTGGCATCCAGAGACACAGAGACAGATCCTTTTGCCTACAAAACCAGGGAAGAGGAACTTTCCCGAAAGGGTGTTGCCGGTATTTCGGCTGCTAATTTCAAGCGTTCGCAGGAAGCGGCACGGGTTCTTGAGGAGTATATAAAAGTAAGTAAAAAACCCGGATTATCCGAGAAAGCAAAGCATATTCGGTTTTCATTATATTCACTCGAAAAAAGAATGACGGAGAAACGGTATAATGGGTAAAGCAAAGAAAGCCGATACCCCGGAAAAGAGAGAAGGCAAACTCGGCCAGGAGCTTTGGGGAGTAGTTTTTTTCGCATCAGGCCTTCTCATTGTCATATCCCTTATTTCACATTTTATTAATCCGGGTATGAATGTTTTTGGTCCGTGGCTTGGAACCCGGCTTGCCTCAGGCCTGGTTTCCCTGTTTGGCGTTATTCCATCCTTTCTTATTCCCCTTGAAATTATCTATATCGCTGTACTGGTTTTTAAAGGATTGGAGATTCCGATACGTCGTTTTCTTTTTATCGGGCTTTTGACTGTCGAATTATGCGTATTACTGTCCATTTACAATCTTCCGGTTATAACACAGGTCGATTTTTTTAGTAACAATATCATCGGTAAATCCATAACATTTCTGCTGCATTATGTTTTTGGTTCCCAGCGGTTCGGGCCCTATTTTCTGCTGGGTGTTGCGCTTTTTCTGACGCTTGCGGTCATGTTTGATATTAATATCCGTGATGCACTGAAAGTATGTTTGCGAGGTTTGATACAGGGGTGGAAGCTGCTTTCACGCAAAGCCGGGGCTCTTTTTACCCTCCCTTCCCGGGACGCTGCACCACCGGGCAGCGTTTCCATAGAAGTACCTCCGGAATCGAAGAATAAAAAAGTGTCAAAACAGGTTCGTCAGGCTAAAGGTGAAGAGATACGTTCACCTGCTGATGATGAGGCAAAGGATGAAGCTGCACAGGCTCTGGAAGAAGAATTAGCGGCATTTCGTGCGCGAAAGAATGAGCCTGTTACCATATCCACACATGATAAAGCTGATAAAAATAATGAGGAGTTGGAAGACGAATCCGAAGATGGTGAGGACGAACCTGATATCGAAGATGTTGCGTCAATTGACCCTTCTTTAATAACGCCTGACGATGATAAGGATTTTTGTAAAGTTCCCGGTATGGAAGAGGATATACAGAAACCGAAGAAACCTTTAAAACCTTATGTTATCCCGAATCCTGATATTATCCCTGACCCGCCTCCGTCAGCGAATATTGTTGATCGCCAGTGTCTTGAGGATAATTCCCGTATCCTTGAAAGAACGCTGCTTAACTTTGGTATTGAAGGTAAGGTGATAAATATTAGTCCGGGGCCGGTGGTAACCCGTTATGAGATTGAGCTTGCACCCGGAATAAAAATTAGTAAGGTCGTGAATCTTCAAGACGATCTTTCAATGGCAGTTGGCGGGAAAAAAATTCGTATAGAGGCGCCGATTCCCGGGAAAGCGGCTGTTGGTATTGAGCTGCCCAATAATGAAATGCAGATTGTCTATTTTAAAAGCATTCTTAGCTCTGACGTTTTCCGAAAATCAAAAGCGAAACTGCCGATAATTATCGGGCGCAGCGTTTCAGGAACACCATATATTGCCGATATTGCAAAAATGCCGCATCTGCTTATTGCCGGGCAGACCGGGTCGGGAAAGAGTGTGGCTATCAACTCGTTTATCTGCACCCTGCTCATGGCCAAAACGCCGGAAGAGCTCCGGTTGATTCTTATTGATCCCAAAAAGGTTGAGATGTCATACTATGAGAAGATTCCTCATCTCATGGCGCCCGTCGTTACTGAATCGAAGGAAGCGGTAAAGGCGCTGCAGTGGGGAGTCATGGAAATGTCCAGACGGTACAGGCTGCTCGCAAAGGTCCATGCACGTAATATAGAATCCTTTAATCAGAAGATCGAAGATAAAACTATAAAAGAGGGCATTGTTTCGGAACAAGACAATAAAAAGCTACCCTTTATCGTTATTATAGTTGACGAGCTGGCGGATTTAATGCTGACGGCTTCACGGGATGTTGAAGGACTTATCCAGCGCATAGCTCAGCTTGCCCGTGCTGTCGGTTTGCATCTTGTCGTTGCAACACAGCGC
>JAUVGS010000520.1 GCA_030593665.1 Chitinivibrionales bacterium
TATCTTGGGGATGATAAGTTCGTTAGCATCACTATAGGGCGTAAAAGAAGAGTTGAAAGAGAGATCAATAAGTTTATTGGGAATGTTTGCTGACACACCTATATTCTTCCACTTTCTGGTTTTTGCTTCAAAGTCATACGATGTGCCGATCCGGCCGCTGAGAATGGTAAACTTATTTTCCACCGGTTCATCTTTATTTTTTCCTTTATTGGAAACTGTTTTTCCCTGGAAGAGATTGCTGAATGAGAATCCGATTACCTGCCCCCGATCGCGGGGGCCGGTATAGGATACACCGCCAACACCGGGAAAGGTTCGATTAAGTTTTTTCTCAGGATAAAAAGTATATGATACTGAAGGGGTAAAGGTATGCCGTATGCCTTCAAAATTGAATATTTTTATTGGAAAAATTCCATAAAGTTTTGTTGATAGGCTGACTCCGGTATTCCAGTAATAGGTATTAAATTTTTGGAATTGATCAAAATCGAAGTGTGTTGTATCATGAACATAATAGGTATCCCGTACTGTACTGGTGGAACAGATATAGAGCGTATCATCACCTTTAATCAGGGTGTCATGGATGATGTCATAAGGGCAGGTGTCAGGGGCAAGCGTATCAAATACAGGCAAGTAAGCTATTCTTTGCACTCTGGATGTATCGATATATGCATCGAATACCGCATGATGTAAAGAGAAACTCGGCGTTATATTGAACCATTTGAAAAGTGTCTGCGGCGCTGAAACTGAAACATCCTGGCCTAAACCTGCATGGTCATACAGGCTTTCTTCTTTTCCGATTTCCGTATTATAAGAGTATTTTCTGTTGCCGCTTGTTCTGTATGAGTAACTTATCTTGTTGTACCATTTCTCTTTATCTTCATCGTCTTTCAACGCATTCTCATCCTCCTTATAAGGGATGAGCGGCCGTGAGTTAAGGTTGAAAGAAAAGGAGGGCAGGTTCTGATCAACCATGTTCGTTTTAAAATTTTGTTTCCTGTCCCAGGTAAGGCTTCCGTAACCATTAATCTTCCTGAAACTCTTTGTCAGGGACATATTTGCATTAATCTGCTGACTCAGCAGTTCCGTGGTATCCTCAGAGACGGATTTGTAGAAACTTTTTCCGGAAACAATACTTCCTCTTCCCGAGAGTTTCATACTCTCATCAGGCAGGATATTCTGATTGTGGGAATAGTCGATTGCCCAGAGATTGTCGAGGGTATCATGACTGGCGGAGGTGGAGTATCGTGCGGATATACCGCCGCCCAGCCAGTATCTGAGTGCATAACGGGCGCTCGCGTTAAGGACATAGCTGGTGAATTCGGTAACTTTTCCGGCTATTTTAAAGTCGGTATAATCATTTGGCGCCCAGTAGTATCCCATGTTGTCAATATGACCACCATGGGTAAGATGGCCGCCCCAGCGGGGATTAAGCCAGCCGCTCTGCCGCCCTTTTTCAAGAGGCTGGATATAATAGGGGAGAGCCATAACCGGCGCCTGGCAAATATTAAGTACAACCGGTTTACAGATCACTTTATCACCTGGTGTAACCTTGATGCGTTTCCCATAAAAATAGTAATGCGAAGAATCCTCAATAGCACAGGAGGTATATGATCCGTCGGTAATATAAAAACTCTTATCACCGGAACGGGATATGGTGTACCCGTCATACCGTGAGTCCGCTGAATGGGCGGTACCATAGCGAACCCTGCCCCGGCCGTTTGCAAGGTTATATACCATGTGATCTCCAACAACAGTGTCATTATCTTCAATCAGTTGTGGATAACCGGTGGCGACCAGCATATCTTCAGTAAAGAGAAAATGGATAGTATCGGCGTAGAGTGTCATCCTTTTGTATTTAACAACACTATTCCCCTTCATGAGAATGATTTTTTTATTAATATCGTATTCAATGATATCAGCTTCGTATTGGACCGTATCCTTTGTAATCTGTTTAGCGGCAGGAGCGGCAAGGGTGTCAATGGAAGTGCTGTCAATGTTTTCGGTGTAGACGAGTGAATCCTGCACAAGAGGAAGCGTGTCCTTACTGATGGTATCAGTTATCTGGGCGAAGGTGCAATA
>JAUVGS010000113.1 GCA_030593665.1 Chitinivibrionales bacterium
GTAGGCCCGCGTGATTACAGGAAAATCGACTATGAAGTGGAAAACCATATCCTGTACGAATACCGGCTTGAAGCTCTTTCTTATGACAAGACCCGCGATATTTATGGGCCGATTGCGGTCAGGCCGATACCAATACTGCCGAAGAGATTCTTTATGTTCCACAACTTCCCGAATCCGGTGATACGCTACACCACTATCCGCTTTGACCTGCCCAAAGAGACTAAAGTATCCCTCTATATCTACAACCTCCAGGGAAGGCTGATCGCCCGCGTTATCAGGCCTGACCGGAAGTGGAAACCCGGTTTTTACAGAGTCAGGTGGAACTGTACCGATGATATCGGCCGCAAGATCGCGGCAGGGCCGTATATCTATCGCTTGCAGGCAGGGAAGAAGTATGCTAAGAGCAGGTTGATGATTGTGGTGAAATAGAGTTGGATATTGGATATTAGATATTGGCAAAAGAAAAAATGTCGTCCGTCTTCCTCTTCCTCGTCCTCTTCCTCATCGTCATCGTCATCGTTCTTTTTTCGAGGAGGAAGACGAAGGACGAGGAAGAGGACGACGAAGAGAAGATGAAGGGGAAGCGGGAGAGGGAAGCCGGGAACTGGAAGTCAGCAGTCAGAAATCTAAAATCAGAAGCAATCGTTGTCGTTTTTGATTTTTTTTCGGGGGGGTACTTGCTATAGCTTGATGAATCAGCATTTCGCCGGATTACTTTTGTTGACAAATCGTTTATTCTTATCTATATCTGCAGAAGCATAAAGTGTGTTTTGATACTTCCGAAGATCTTTGCAAATAGCATGGATGTCAGAGTTAAATTTTTTTGTATGTTCCATCCGAAATTTTCTTACTTCTGTTATATAAGAATCCTTCATAATTACCCTCCAAGTAATTCTTCCGGGGACGTCACTACAGGACAAACAAATCCCGCTTCTTCAATTATTGCTTTGATTTTGTTTTTGGTAAATGGATTATTTATATGTTTAAAGTTCCATGTGGCAATAAAATTAACTTTACCGACTGATGCAAGCGCAATATGTAAAGCATCTTCCGGGAATTTATTTGGAATACCTTTTTTACTTAGAAGTAAATCAGCAAGATATTCCGCCTCTTTGGAAATGTCAATCACACTGAAACCCCGAATTGCTTTTTCACGTTCTTCTATATTTTCTGACTCCCCTTGTGATGCTTCTTTTATAACCAGAGGCGAAATAACGGGGATAAATTTTTTATTCAATTTCTCCCAAAAATCTTTTGTAGATGCCTGATGTCCTGCTATGACAATATCTCGACTGGTTTTACTTGCATAATAACTAACAACGCTTGTTTCTATATACACTGTTTGCATAAGAGCCTCAAATTCTTACGGAATCATAGTAATAAGATAATACAATTTGCTGATAAATCAATATTAATATCGCAATCGTTGTCGTTTTCTATATAAAAATATACACTAAAATATCCTCGAAAATCCACCCTTAAAATTATTTGCCAATAACATTTCCCACTTCATTAATAGCAAATTATCAACATGTTCAGCAGGAAGAATCTACATACCCCTGATAAATGATATCCACCGGAGTTCTGTCTTGCATTACCCCAAAAGAGTTAATACCAAATAGCATTCAAATTGATACAAATGTCATTGCGAGCGAAGCGAAGCAATCTCTCTTTCCGAACCATTTTGAGGGGATTGCTTCGCTTCGCTCGCAATGACGCATGCAATAATAAGTACTCTTTTAAATGCAACTTGGTATAAAATCTTAAATCTTTATCACTTAATCTCTTAAAATCTAAGTAATCCAGTAATCCGACAAATCAGAATTCCGACAATTTTAAAATCCGCTCAATCAACAGATTTATTGTATATTTATACGTATGAATAAGCAAACGGTTAAAAAAGTAACCATACCTAATCCTCATGATAAATTTTTCAGAGAATCACTCGGTCGCAGAGAGATAGCGCGGGATATTATTAAAGAGTATATGCCGCAGCAAATCAGGAAGCAGATGGATCTGAAAACGCTGAAAATATCAAAGGATTCACATATTGACAAAGAGCTGGCAGACCACTTTTCTGATATTATTTATCAGGTGAAGATGGCGGGTAAGAGTTCTTATGTTTACCTTCTGTTTGAGCATAAAAGCTATAGTGACGCTCATGTATTTTTTCAGCTTTTGCGTAATATGGTGAAAATTTGGGAAGGATATCTTAAGCAAAACGTAAACGCGAAGAAACTGCCTCTGATTATCCCTTTGATTTTTTATCACGGCAGAGGGAAATGGCAGTATGGTACTGATTTTATTCATCTTTTTGATGTTATTGAAGGAACGGAGAAATATATACCCAATTTTACCAGTGAGCTTCTGGATATATCCCATATTTCTGATAGTGAGCTACATGGGGCAATACAAAGCAGAATACTACTACTGGCATTTAAATACATTTTCAAGAAAGAACTGATAGAGAAACTGCCGGAGATATTTGAACTATTCAACCTGTTATCTGAAAAGAGAGAAAAAACAGAATATCTTGAAGTGTTACTCAGATATTTCACCAGTGCAGTACCGGAAGAAAACGAAGAAGCATTTAAAGATACATTCAAAAAAATAATAACAAAGGGGAACACTATTATGACATCGATGGCAGAAGCATGGATACTGGAAGGTATTGAAAAGGGGATAGCAAAGGGAAGAGAAGAGGGAAGAGAAGAGGGTATTGAAAGAACAGCTATAAAAATGATCGAAAATGATATGAGCAATAGTGATATACGCAAAATCACGGGTTTAAGTGTGAAGAAAACAGAGGCTCTAAGGCGGAAATTTAAGAAGTAAATATGCCATTTATACTTTACTAATAGTAAATTATCAACATGGTTGGACTGAAGAATCTACCAATACCTGGTAAATGATATCAACCGGAGTTCTGTCTCGCATTACCCAAAAAGTTCTAAAGTCTTAAACTTTTAAAATCTGAATAATCCGACAATCTGACAAATCCGAATTAATGCATTTATTATCCTTTTTCCTACCCGCCTTACCACCCAAAAACCTACCCAAAAACTAACCCATCTCACACAAAACCTGTTTAAGCGCTTGAATAAATTGTTTGTTTCTGGTATAATTATATGAAGTGTGAAGTAAATATGATATAATTGTTATTAATATTCATAATGAGTTCACTCTAAAAAGTCTATTTACTATTTCTAAAGGGATGTTTTTGGGCGGCAGGGGCACAATATATTGTGCCCTTATTGTCATCTTTAATACTGATATTACCCGGTGTAAAGTTTTTAGAGTGGACTCTTAATATGTACTCCATTATCACCTGTAAGAAACACTTTATCACTTTTAATCCTGTCAAGCATTATTATGAAATCCTTTGCCCTGCCCTTTACCTTTCTTCTATTCCTGTGCAATAGCGTATTTGCCTCAGAGGAGTATTTCCTGTACTGGAAAACAGATACGGATTATGGTAGTACGGATGATGTGCCCATCCGGCTTGCCGCAGTTAATCCCTCGCCCAAAATTACCGATCCCTGGTTGCAGGAGCAGTTTCCCGAAGCCGGATCTGATGGTTATGTAATAGTTGACAATGCAGCGAGTGCGGAAATGGTGTTGGCTCAGGCAGCAGTTGAGAAACCGGAGACAACGGGGAAATCCCGGGTTGAAAATGATACTCCTGATTCGAGATCAACCCTTGATACCATTACCCTTCACAGGCGCGCTCTGCAGAATTACGGCGGCACTTCAACCGGATTTGACGGCGGCAGAAGCGGACGGTGGGCGCGACCCAACAACAATTGCTCAGAAACGATGTGTTATGATTTTATAGAGGACAGCCTTCCGTCAGGCGCTATCATTAATAGTGCGAAATTTAGATTTTATATGAACAATAATCAGCTCTGGTCAAGTACGTCAACTTTTTACCTCTATGAACAGAATAAGGGGTCTTACAGTGCAACTGCCGAGTATGATACCTACGCGGCGTCGGCATGGGATGTTTCTCTCGGGACGATTGACCTTTCAAGTTCGAGTACGAATAATCAGTGGTATGAAATCACCTCGCAGGCACTCGCCGACACCATTCAGTCCTGGGTTAATAGTACCAACACTAATGATGGATTTATTCTCGCTGGAAGTGTGAGCTTAAATGAATACTATTTTGAATTCAGCTCCGCCCAGATGATTATTGACTACACCTCCAACAGCGCCCCCACCGACATAACCCTATCCTCATCCTCCGTCAACGAAAATGCCGCTGTCGCAACTACCGTAGGTGCTCTTACTACCACCGATTCAGATGTCGGAGACTCCCACACCTACACCCTCGTTTCGGGAACCGGAGACACCGACAACGGTAAATTTCAGATATCCACCGCAAATCTCCAGACAAACTATGTATTTGACTATGAGATGAAATCAAGTTACAGTGTTCGTATTAAAACGGATGACGGTAATGGCGGAACTTATGAAGAGGCTTTTACCATTACAATCAGCGATATCAATGACGCGCCGGTAGCGGGAAGCGGCAACTGTCTCAAGTTTGACGGACCCAGCGGTTCCGGCGGCAGTGATGCATATATCATGGTACCCTACAGCGCGTCTCTTGCACCGGCCTCTGCCGTCTCTGTTGAAGCCCTGGTATATTATGCGGACAGGAACATCGCCATAGATGAGGCGTTTGTAAGCAAGATGGAAGCGGGCGGCTACTCAATCGGAATCTCTGACGATGGTGACGACAGCCTCTACGCTTGTGCGTACCGTAATAGCGCCTATGGTGGCGCCACCTATCCACTGAGTAAAATCAGCGGCGGCCTGCACCATGTGGCAATGACCTTTGACGGCCGGTATGTCAAACTGTATCTTGACGGTACCCTTATCGCTACTGATGACGCCGGAGGCAGCTATTCAATAACCTATTCTGAGAGCAATGCCCTGATAATAGGCGCTGAAGCCGGAACCGGAGAAACTTCCACAATGTGGTTCTCGACCGCATATATTGACGAAGTGCGGGTATGGGATGACGCACGGACCGCGTCTGAAATTGATGATAACAGGTATACCGCTCTGGTTGGTACCGAATCAAATCTGGTAGGATACTGGCGTTTGGACAAATCCAGCGGCACTGCCGTGCCTGACTATTCCGGAGACGGTAATCACGGCGAAACTAAGAATATGGAGGATGGGGACTGGACAACCTCAACCGCATGGCGGGATAGAACTACTACAACTGGTATCGATCTGATACACAGCGGCGGGTATGACCCCGATGGTGACGCGATTACTCTGTCGCAGTCGGTAGCCCCCAGTCCGGATGGTTCACTTGCGTTTAACAATACCAATAAAACAGTAACTTTTACATCGGTTTCCACCGGCGTTAAAACCTATACCTATAAAATCGAGGATGCCGGTCTATCCGATACGTATGCCATGAGTGTGACCGTCAGCGATGAGAGTATGGAACTTATACCATTGACAATAGAGAACGACATCGGCACAGGTATCGGTGATACCTGTATTATATCAACTGATAACTGGAAGATTATTTTCGATGAAGACAACGGCGCCGGTATCAAATGGATCTCCGATGAGTCAAGCGCATTTCGCGGCGATAACCAATTGAGCACCAACCTGTTCTATATCGTAGCTGACGGCTTTAACAGTTACAGCGCCACGGGAACCCTGACGCTGCTGGAGAGCAGCAGCCTGCTCTGTCGTCTGCGTCAGTCTTTCTCCCTCAATGCACATCCGTGGGAAGTTGAGTATACCGTGTATGGCACCGGCAGGGCATTTATCCGGGTTGAAACCGGCGCGCTCTATACAAAGTATGATCCGGGCGGCGGCATAGATTTTCGTATTGAGAGCAACAGCGCCTCTAATAAGGCCTATTACAGTGAAAGCGCTACAATAAACCAGACTAATTATATTCTTCGTGCGGACAGCGGGTCAGGCAGGTTTGATATCCTGCTGGCTCTGTATGAGGACTGGTCGCAGGCAAGTGATACGGTCACCGGAGGGAGTACCTGGCTCGGTATAACCGACGACGACTGGCAGCTTGACTCCACCAACAAACAATCCTGGGAATTTATGCTCGACTTTGGTCATAAACTCTGGAACAGCAATACGGCAGTTGGTAAATATGCCAATGACTACCGCGCTCCGGACAGCCTCTCATTTATTATCGGCACTGTTGGCATGGAGAAAGACTGGGAAGCGGGACTGGTGGGCCACTGGCCGCTTGACGAGGCCTCTTCCGGCAGCGCAAACGGCGCAACCGCGTATGATTTCTCAGACGCTGGCAGCCCTCATAACGGTACCGTATCATCGACAACCTGTACCTGGACAGACGGCAAATGGAACGGCGGGCTTCTTTTTGATGGTAATGATAAGGTCACAGTAAGCCACAACACGCAATTCAGCACCGGGGTGTTTACCCTGATGATGTGGATAAAGCCAACTTCGGTTATTACCGCAAGCACCGTGCTGTTCAGTAAATGGGCATCCAGCGAGGGCTTTAAACTGGCCGGTGACGCAGGCAATAATCTCGCACTGACCCTTGACGGTACTACAATCTCCGGTTCAAGCGGGCCGGGTACCGATACAGTGCATGTTGCTGCAACTTATCATACACACAGCGGCAGGCTTAAGCTGTATATAAACGGCGAACCTGTGAAATATGTGGTAAATCAGTACGCGCTCACCGCCAATACGGAAGATGTGGTGATCGGAAACGGGTTCAGCGGCGTTATCGATGATGTACGGTTCTATAATACCGAAATATCGGAAGAGACCATAAAAGCCATTTATCTGAACGGGTACCGTTCCAATGAAGGCATGTATATGCTCAGGGCAGATAACAACAGCACCATTCATTTTAAAATTGACGGTACGAGTTCTGTCCCCGTACAATTTCCCATATTCCGGATTAACA
>JAUVGS010000554.1 GCA_030593665.1 Chitinivibrionales bacterium
ACTGCCGCCCTTCGAGTCAAAGGTTACGGTATGGCTATCAATAACAAAATTCGCGGTAATCGTCAAATCGGAAGTTACATTAGTAATTGTCAGTGTATCTTCCGTCCCGGTGTGCCCGCCTGTCCAACCGGTAAAATGATAGTTAGTATCAGGAACCGGTATTACGGGTGAACAGTTACCTCCGTAAGGTATTGCCTGTATCAATGTGCCGGTTATGCTGCCGTTCGCACCGGTCACAAAGGTAACTACATGTTTATTAATAATAAAATTAGCAACGATATTTACGTCTGCCGTCACAATCACGGTTAAAGGATTGGCGTCATTTGAAACATCTCCGGTCCATCCGGTAAAAGTATTACCGCTGTTCGGAACCGCAGTCAGAGAAACCGTATCACCATAATCATATAATTCTTTAACAGGCAGAACTGTTGCCGCGCCGTTACCCTGAACCGTAACAGCTACAGTGTATTTACTCATGGCAAAACAGGCTTTTATTGCCGCGTCCCCGTTTCTCAGCACAACCGTAGTTGAATCGGATAAAGTATCTGCTATTGCCGCGATACCATTAACACATTGCCATTTCGCAAGATGGTAACCGGCAGAGGCAGTCGCTGTTATTACGGTGGCAGCACCGTGATTCACCGTATCAATACCCGATGGTACGGTGGTGCCGTTACTGTCACTTGAAACAGTAAGCGTATAGGTGTTAATCGCAAAAATCGCCTGTATTGTATGGTTAATCAAGACCTGAGTAAAAGTATATACCGTATCAGCACCGATACTGACACTATCAACCAATACGTCAACAATATGAAATCCGGTATCCGGAATAATAGTAAATTTCGGTTTTGCGCCTGGCTCAATAAGCACATCCCCTGATGGTGAAAGTGTTCCTCCCGCATTCGCAGTCGTTCTGATAACAAACTTAAAATCAAGTACCTGAATCGTAACTGTCTGGGTATCGGCAAGCAGACTGTCACGCGCATAAAATGTCACGGTATAAATTCCTGAGTCGGTGTATGCGGGTTGCCAGGTAAAAGTACCGGTACCATTGCCGTTGTCAATAAAAGCAGCGCCAGCGGGAACCGATGCGGTATCAATTGTCATAGAATCACCATCAGCATCGGTTGCTGAAACGGTAAAGGATAATTGCTGTCCCTCATAGATTGCAGTATCGCTGATACTATCCAGCACCGGAGGGTATTTCACATCCTGAACAACTATTTTTATTGAGGTGTATGTCGTATCGATACTATCCGACGCAAAAACAGTCATGCTGTAGATACCGCCGTTATCTCCCTTTAGCGATTGCCAAACCAGGATACTCGCCGTGTCGAGAGAATCGACAGGATGAATAAAATAAGCGGAATCCGGCCGTGGTAAATCCGTCGTGTCAATACCATAATACAGGGAATCATTAAGGATAGAATCATTGTTCTGATCTGTGGCAAAAAGAGGAATGGAAAGGAGACCGCCTTCCGGTATGTGGTAAAGCGTATCAGGCATTGAATCCTTGAAAACAGGTTTGTAATTGATTTTAAGAAGAAACGTTTCTGTGGTGTCGGCGCCGAGAGAATTTAAGACGATACAATGGTATCTGCCCCGGTCGGATATTGACAGTGCGTCAAATATTAGTGAGTCATTGACCGTGGTTGAATCTCTGCCGGAGTCTGTTATCAGGCTGTCATCCCTGAACCATTGAAAGGTCAAAGGAGCATTTCCTGCTGCCGTTACATACATTAAAAAAGCCGAACCGATCTTCTCGGTTCCTGCGGTAAGAATAGCCTTGTTATTTGATAATTGCGGAGCGTCACC
>JAUVGS010000137.1 GCA_030593665.1 Chitinivibrionales bacterium
CACTAAAGATGATCCAGGCAATTGCGAAAAGGAGCGGGAGCCTCCAGAACCAGAATGTTGTTACCGTACCTAAAATAAAAATTCCGCAAATGAGATAGGTAAGTGGCTTGACAATGGTAAAGGTTTCCCGGAGGTGAAAGTCAGCGATACGTGCCTGATGTTTAAATGCTTCAATCTCACTGAATTTGAAGATTGATTGCCCGCTATCTTTGGGTAAGTAGCTTTCCAGCAGTTGGATGAGTTCCGCAAGGTTATCAATAAGAAAAGTAAGCCGCAGTTTTTTGGAGGATGTTTTAATGTAACCGAATCCGAATCCCAGGGGTATTTGTATAAATCGAAATGCAGTCACTTCCGAAAGAGGGATAACATGCATTTTAAAAGGATTCCGCTTGATTAGCTTATCTTCAGACAGGATATACAATGTGCCTTGTATAGTAATAAAAACAGTTCTGGTTAGATACAGTATTAGAAGAAGTGTGAGGCTCATATAGAATGCGAAACGAATTAGCTGTGCATGAAAGATAAGGAACGGCCCCTGAAGGAGGTTGGGAATAAGCCAGCATACAACGATACCAAGATATGAGAAAAAAACAAGTATATCTTTTACTGAAGATATCGAAGGATGGATTGAAAATTTTTTCGACATTGCATACCTTGAAAAAAAAATAATTAGAAGGGATTATCAGCGTAAACAAAAAATATATATCGATTTAGTAAATAGAGTATTTTTTATACCTTATTATGTTTTAGTATAAAAATGCCTTAAAAATCCTGAACTCTGAACGGTTACTAATAAGATTTCCTCAGACATTGCGTTAATAATCAGGTACATATATTTTATACAGATTATCCTATTTTATGGAAAAAGTGCTGTTGTAACCCATTTTCAGAGAGATATTTATGCCGTTGAGTAGTATGACTGGTTTTGGTCAGGCTGAATTATTGACACCTTCCGGCGATTACCATATTGAAATACGTGGTGTAAACGGGCGTTACCTTGATATCCAGACCAGGATGCCAAGGAGTTTTCTTAATCTTGAAGCCAAGATCAAGAATGTTGTTTCCTCTCAGATCGCCCGGGGTTCGGTAACCGTAAATATCTCATGGAATTATGCAGAGAGCGATGGGAAGCTTGTCTGGGACAAGGACACCGTTGATAATTACATGACAATTTTTAAGGACATCCGGAAACATTACAAACTGAAGAATGAAGTAAGTCTGGCAAACCTTCTTTCATTCAGTGACTTTATTAAAAAAGAGACTGTTGAATATACAGATATAACTATCTGGAGGCATCTGAAGCCGGTGCTGGAGCAGGCATTACAGGATTTTAGCACTTCGCGTAAGAAAGAGGCCGCGTATATCGTTTCTGATCTGAAAAAAGTAGTAAAGCTCCTTATAAAGGCGGTAAACAGCATTGAACAGCGGGCGCCGGTACGGCTTAAGAAGTATACGGTTGAACTTAAAAAAAGAGTCGAACAGTTGGCGGATAAGGCTATGGACCCTTCACGGCTGGCCATCGAAGTTGCTGTACTGGCAGATAAGCTTGATATAGCAGAGGAGTGCACACGACTCCGGGCACATATTGAAAGTGTCCAGGCAAATCTTGAGAGTGGTGACCCGGTCGGGAAAAGAATAGGTTTTATTTTACAGGAGATGAACAGAGAAGCGAATACAATAGCATCAAAGGCGAATGACACGAAAATATCTCACTGGGCAGTTGTGTTAAAAGAGAATGTCGAGAAAATTCGCGAACAAATGCTGAATATTGAATAAATAGTGTCTGTCCGGAAAGTATCTGTTTGCCGTCATTCCGGTATTCTTTTAGGCCGGAATCCAGCTTTTTTTGATGTTTTAAGGCATGGGTTCACACCTTTGGCGCACTTCGCCCGCTAAAAATATGCGCGGTGTAATCCTCCGCAAAGGGGACATGACGTTTTCGGACAGACACTAAATAGGAAATAAACAATTGTTTATAGAGCAACCCTAGCGTTACAGGAGGATTTATATGTCTGATTTATTGTTTGAGTTTGATCTTGATCAGTTAGAGAAACGTGGTATTGACCGGTATAAAGCGGTTGTTATGGCTGCACAGGAAGCACGGTTTATCAATGACCAGATACGTCTTGATATAATCGAACCGTCTGATAAACCTACCACGATGGCTCTGAGGCGCCTGTATGAAGGACGCGTGGTTGAAAGCTCTGATAATGATCTCAAAGAATGATGAACACGAAAACGCATCGTCTTTTACTGGGAGTATCGGGTGGTATTGCCGCATATAAAATACCGCTTCTTATTCGACAGCTCGTAAATCAGAATGTCGAAGTAAAAGTTGTTCTCACGAAAGCCGCTACAACCCTCGTTGGTGAAGATGCACTCAGGACAGTTTCCGCAAATCCGGTTTTTAGTGATGTCAGTTTTCCCATCTATGACATGGATCATATCCGTCTGGCTGAGTGGGCGGATATTTTTTTAATATGCCCGGCTACTGCAAACACCATTGCCAGGATTGCCGGAGGTATCGCTGATAATCTTCTTACGACCCTGGCATTGTCATTTAACGGTACTCTTATGATTGCTCCTGCCATGAATACGGTAATGTGGCAAAATCCTGCAACAGGCGATAATATTACTCTGTTGAAAAAACGGGGAGTACAGGTACTTCCGGTAGCCACCGGGCCGCTTGCATGTGGTGACGACGGTCTCGGAAGGATGTTGTCAATTGAGACAATTGTTGAGTATGTCATTGGCGCGGACCTTCCACAATGTTTTACCGGCAAAACAATACTTATTGCATCCGGTGCAACAGCAGAGCCTCTGGATCCGGTCAGGGTTATCACAAACAGGTCATCGGGAAGAATGGGGTCTGCCCTGGCAAGTACCGCGTTGTGCATGGGAGCGAATGTTACTGTTGTTTCCGGGGCCGCACAGGTGGCGATGCCTGAAGGAATTGCTCTTGAGCAGGTAACAACTTCTGCAGAGATGGCTGAAGCGCTCCGGAAACAGTTCGATGCATCTGATATATGCATCATGGCTGCTGCTATCAGTGACTTTTATCCGGAGACGGTTTCCGATGAAAAAATTAAGCGGCCGAACAAAGGCACTCTCTCCCTTAAGCTGAAACCCGGTCAGGATGTAGCCGCACTTCTGGCAAAAAGGAAAAAGAGCCGGTTCCTTGTCTGTTTTTCATTGGAAACGGATGGCGGTGAACAACGGGCAATGGAAAAGATGCAGGAAAAGGGTTGTGATATGATGGTGTACAATACGGTTAATTCCACGTTAGGCAGGGAAACTGCTGAAATAAGTATTCTCCTTCCGGGAGAACCTGCACGGAAGACGGGTACTATAAGCAAACGGGAGTGTGCCCGGTATATATTATTGAGCATTGCTAAAAAGCTGGGTTTATATGATGAATAATAGTGTGTCGGAACATATCGTAGCCTATTTTAAACAGCAGGAGGAACTGGGTGTTCCTGATTACATTTTCACCTCACCCCTTTTGGCTGATACCAGTGACTATCCTGTGCAGGATGAAGATTCTCATGAGTCAAATACCGTTCGTGAACAGCAGAATACTGAACAGGCCTATGATGTAAAACGGGCTGCATTGGTTGAACTCTATTATGAAGTCAAGAACTGCCGGGGGTGCAGTCTCAGTACTACCCGTAACAACCTGGTGTTCGGTGCCGGTAATGCCGCTGCCCCTGTTATGGTGATTGGTGAAGCACCCGGCCGCGATGAGGACCTGCAGGGAAAACCGTTTGTCGGAAAAGCAGGTGCGCTCCTTACTAAAATGCTGGCTGCGATACAATTGGATCGCGAGAAGGATATTTTTATAACCAATGTATTGAAATGCAGGCCTCCGGAGAACAGGAATCCGAATCAGTCGGAAGTGTTAGCCTGCATTCCTGTGTTAAGGCGGCAGATTGCCATTATCAATCCACAGGCGATTCTTGCTCTGGGAATGATTGCTGCACATGAATTGCTTAATGTTACGGAGGATATTGGCAAATTGCGTACCGAATCACATACTTATAACAGGATACCGGTGATTGTTACCTACCATCCGGCAGCATTGCTCAGAAATGAACAATACAAACGGCCTGCATGGGAAGACCTGCAGAAATTCCAGACGGTAATAAGAGAAAAAGGTATATATGGCAGCCGCAAGCAATAATACCATTCTGTCAACGAAGGTGCCGCCGCAGGCACTTGATGTAGAGCGCACCGTTCTCGGTTCCATGCTTATTGATATGAATGCGGTGGATACCGCAATGGAAACCTTGACGGAAGAGTGTTTTTACTCCACGGCGCATCGCAACATTTTTATCTGTATACGTGAGATGGTAAAACAAAGTGTTCCCGTGGACATTGTTACGCTGACGGAGGAGTTGCGTAAAAAAGAATGGCTTGAGGCTGTCGGGTCTGAAGCTTATCTCAGTGAGCTTGTAGAAACCGTGGCGACGTCTGCAAATATTGAATATCATGCTAAGATTCTTCTGTCAAAGGCAACCCTGCGGGAACTTATTTCAACGAGCGCAGATATAACTACCGATTGCTTCAGCCCGGATGCGGAAGCAAAGCATGTTGTTGATAAAGCGGAGTCGCGTATATTTAAAATTGCCGATGCCAATATTAAAAATCGTCCCGAGCAGTTACGGGAACTGCTTTCCACCACCTTTGAGGATATTGAGCGATATGGAAAAGAGGGTGGTATTATGGGAGTAAAAAGCGGTATTACCAAACTGGATGAAATGACAACAGGATTTCATAAGGGCGATTTAGTCATTATTGCAGCTCGACCGGGAATGGGGAAAACCTCGTTATGCCTTTCTTTTGCATTGAATGCGGCAGTGCGTGCACAAAATAAAACACCGTCCGTTTTTTTTTCCCTTGAAATGTCCAAAGCGCAACTGGTACAGCGCCTGCTTTGCGCTGAGGCGGAAATAGATATTCATCGATTGCGTGCGGGTAGATTAAGTAAACAGGAGCAGAATCGATTGGGTATTTCAGCCGGCCCGCTGTATGATGCACCGTTTTTTATTGATGATACTCCGGGAATTAATGTGATGGAAATCAGGGCGAAATGCCGACGATTAAAGTCTCGTGAGCAATTAGGCATGATAATGATTGATTATATACAGCTCATGGGAGTTACCGATAAAGCAGAGAATAGACAACAGGAAATATCACAAATTTCACGGACACTTAAAGCTATTTCAAAAGAATTGGATGTACCGGTTATTGCGCTCTCTCAACTTTCCAGAGCAGTTGAACAACGCACGGGAAGTCATCGCCCTCAACTTTCGGATATTAGAGAATCAGGAGCTATTGAACAAGATGCGGATTTAGTACTGTTTATTTATAGAGAAGCTGTGTATTTACGAAACACAAAGGGAATTGATTCGGAAGAGTACCAGGATGCAGTATCAAGAGCTGAAATTATTATTGGTAAACAGCGAAACGGTCCTGTCGGTAATATCGATGTTTCGTTTGATGAAAAATTTGCCAATTTTAAAAATTTAGATGTAGTGCATATAGATGAACCGGGATTCTAAGTGATAGTCACCACTGTAGTCATACGTGCTGGAAAGATATTCTATACGGTATTCGATGCCATAGGTGTCTTATTCCTTCATGTAAAGCGTCTGTTCGAATTGATATGGCAGACGTTAACCCGGACCCCGTTACTGTTTAAAAATTTTAATTTAACCCTTCACCAGATGTACGTTATCGGTGTTGAGTCATTACCGCTTGTTATTGTTACGTCAGTATTTGTTGGCGGCGAAGCGGTGATACAAGCAAACTTTCAGTTTGAAGGTATGATCCCGATGCGCTATCTGGGTATGGCGGTTGCCAAGGCTCTCATTACTGAGTTATGCCCGGTGTTTACCTGTTTTGTCGTATCGAGCCGTATCTCTACTGCTATCGCGGCAGAAATAGGTTCAATGAAGACCAGCGAACAGCTCGATGCCATGACCTGTCTGAGTCTTGATTCAATCAGATATCTTATTGTCCCTAAGTTCGTAGCCTGTGTTATCATGATTCCAATACTGGTTATTTTTTCAGAGTTTGTTGCATTTCTGGGATCAATTGTGACAGCGATGTTCTTTATTAATATCTCCATGCATGTCTATCTTACCGGGTTGCGGCTGTTTTTTTCATTATCGGACATGATGATCGGTATCAT
>JAUVGS010000555.1 GCA_030593665.1 Chitinivibrionales bacterium
GAAAAACATTTGTTCCCCTTATTCATCCGGATGATGTGGAAATGGTAACGGAGGTTTTTCAGAAAACACTATCCGGTGAATCGCATAATTATATCGTAAGATTTTTTAACATAGAAGGTAAGATAGTATTTCTTTCGGTGAATACTGCGCCTATTTATAAAAAGGGAAAGATTGACGGGACTGTTAGCTTCGGGAGAGATATCACCAAACGTAAACTTGCAGAAGATGCTTTAAAGCGCCGGGCAACACAGCTATCTACACTTAGCGAGGTCGGACGGCAAATCACTTCTCTGCTTGAGCTCGATCCTTTACTTGATTACATTGTGCATATTGTCCGCAAGTCTTTCGACTATCGTTTTGTTTCCGTCCTCCTTGTTGATACAGTCACGGGGGAGTTAGCTCTCAGGGCCGGAGCAGGTTATAATTCAGAACCTGTGAAGTCTCTGCGTCTTAAAATGAGCAAAGGTATATGTGGCAAGGTCGCGGCAGGTGGTCAGTATATGCTTGTGGGCGATGTCTTTAAGGAACCGGCATACCACATTGTAGAAGAGCTCTCCGAAACCCGTTCGGAACTGGCTGTTCCAATCCGTTTCAAAGATAAAATCGTAGGGGTTCTGGATGTGCAAAGTGCAAAACCGGGGGCTTTCGACCAGGACGACCTGTTTATCTTGCAGGCGGTTGCTGACCAGGCAGCTATCGCTATAGAAAACTCACGGCTGTATGAACAGGCACAACAGGAAATCATTGAACGCAAGCACGCTGAAGATGAAATTCGCGGTGCCAAAGAAGAATGGGAAAGAACATTTGAGGCTATTGACGATATTATTACTATACAGGATCCCAAAATGCGAATCATCCGTATGAACCGTGCAGCGGCACAGGCATTAAAATCTTATACAGTGATACCGACAGGTGCGTATTGCTATGAGTTGTTCGGTGACGAAACAATGCCTTGCAAGGGATGTCCTGTATGGCAGACCATCCAAAAGCGCTCATCCCACACGGCTGAAATTGCGTTGAATAGCTTGGATAAGACTTACCAGGTTACGGGGTCACCGATTTTTAGCGACGGAAATGATTTTATCGGTGTTGTTCACATAGCGAGAGATATTACTGACCAGAAGAAACTGGAATCCCAGTTTCGTCAAGCTCAAAAGATGGAGGCGATGGGCACATTAGCAGGAGGAATTGTTCATGACTTTAATAACCTGCTTACCGGCATCCAGGGGCGCACCTCTTTGATGTTGATAGATACCGATTCTTCCCACCCTCATTACGAACATCTCAAAGGGATAGAAGAACATGTTATAAGTTCGGCGGGTCTCAACAAACAGCTTCTAGGTTTTGCCAGAGGTGGTAAATACGAGGTAAAACCGATGAATTTGAATGAATTGGTCGACAGAAGCTCTAATATGTTCGGCCGGACAAAAAAGGAAATAAAAATTCAGAAAAATTTTCAGAAAAAAATTTCAATAGTAGATGTGGATGGAGGGCAGATTGAACAGGTATTGCTGAACCTTTATGTTAATGCCTGGCAGGCCATGCCTGAAGGCGGAGAGCTGTATATTAAAACTGAAAACATCACTCTTGATGAAAACTATGTTAAACCCTTTAAGGTTAAGGAGGGAGAATACGTTAAAATATCGATCACAGACACCGGAGTAGGAATGGATAAAAAGACAATGGAAAGAATATTTGATCCATTCTTTACCACAAAAGAGATGGGAAGGGGGACAGGGTTAGGTCTTGCATCTGTTTATGGTATTATAAAAAATCATGGTGGCATTATAAATGTTTATAGTGAA
>JAUVGS010000084.1 GCA_030593665.1 Chitinivibrionales bacterium
ATGATACAACCTATGTAATACAAACAGTTGTTGAGACACTTACCATTCAGCACAATATCTATGAGAAAGTGATTTACGATACCCTGTCTTCTTCAGGTGATACACTCAGTGATACGGTAACGGCAGACACTGTCGGTACTCATTTTATTGTGACTGTTAACAATGCGGTTGGCGGGACAATTGTCGATACGATACTCGATAGCGCTGTTATCGCAGTTGATACACATTTTGTTACGACCTACCTTATCGCCACAACCTCCGATGGTGTTACCGGTAATGTCGGTATTGCCGCAATGGATTGGCTGACTCTCGATACCGTTTACAGCGGCTGTACCGAATTATTCCCGATTCATTACACCAATAGCGTCTATGCGTATAATGAGTCAGTGTATATTCTCAATAATAACAGCATTCTTACTCTATCCACTCTGAATATATCAGATAGTGCAAACGATTCAACGGTCTCTATCGATGCTGGTTTGCATGATATTTCTTTTGTAAACGAAAACAAGGCGTATATAACGCAATATACAAATAGCGGCCTCGTCGTATATAATCCTTCGAATTATACCACTATCACTTTTATTGATATATCGCCCTATGCCGGAGTGGCCTATCCCGATGTGCCGTACATGCAGAGTTCGCTGGTATATAACGGTAAACTGTATATTCTCTGCCAACGGCTGAAATCAGTGCAGAACGCAGAGCCGGTACCCGATTCGTTGCCGGGGATACTGGTGGTTATAGCGGTTGATGATGACAGCTTTGTTGATTCAATTCCTTTGACAAAGATGAATCCTGTTTCGATGGATGTAATGGATGGTTTTCTGTATATTTCTTCTGCGGGTTTTACTGACAGCACGGACGGAGGAATTGAAAAGATTGATCTTTCCTCGGATTCCCTTATAGGGTTGGTCCTTCCCGAAACAGATACCACGATACAAAATTTTGGAGATATAGTTTTAGTCAGCAGTACAAAAGGATATATCAAAGCGACATCCCCTGTTGATGGCAGAACCGACCTGTTTGAATTCAATCCGTCAACCGGTGCGGTTGGTGAACGTGTTTTCGTCCTTGATAATCCAACCGGTGATGTTATCTATGACGGCAGGTATCTGTATGTCGCTGATAGAAGCTTGACTAACCCGGGTGTTGTGGTGCTAAACCCTGTTAATAACAGTGTTGTAGCAGGACCGATTAAAATGGGGGCACTGCCGCCAAGTTCACTTGCGATAATAACGGTTGCAAAACGATAATACCAGTAAAATTTATGCCAAGATATCTCTATGTATCAAAAAGACTGTTTCTGATTGCAACAGTCTTTTTTTATTGTATCATCTCATGCACCGATGATACCAGGGATAATTCTGCTGCGCAGCAAATACCTGAACGTATCATTTCCCTTGCGCCGAGTATTACCGAGACACTGTTTGCGCTTGGTCTTGGTGATCGTATTGTGGGGGTGACCAGTTATTGCATCTATCCGCCGCAGGCAAGGAAGATAGCACAGGTCGGCAGTTTCATGGCGCCCAATTTTGAAGCGATAGTCTCTTTGAAACCTGACCTGGTTGTTATGGTTAAAGAGGATCTGAAAGTAAGTACTTTTTCAAAAAGAAAAGGATTCCGGTATTTACCGATTGATAATCATGATCTGGAAGCGATAATCGAATCATTCCGGATAATCGGCGATGCATGCGGCAGGCAGAAAGAGGCACAGGAGCTGATTCTGGAGACGCACTCTGCCATTGATTCCTTCTCTTCTCTACCTGCGGAAAATAAGAAGCAGTTGAAGCCCAGGGTGATGATATGCGTGGGCCGCGGCGGTATCGGTGCCGGTGAAATTTCAACAATCTGGCTTGCCGGGATGAATACGTACTATGATGACCTTATCCGTGCAGCAGGCGGGATAAATGTTGTTAATGACTCGTCAATGGCCTATCTGACCTTTTCAAGCGAAGGGGTCATCAGGCTAAAGCCCGATATTATTATTGACGTTATGACAAACATGTCGCAATTCAGCAGTGACGTTTTAAAAAATGACTGGAAGAAGTTGACCACTGTGCCTGCGGTAAAGAATGATATGATCTTTTGTTTGTCAGGGGATTATGTGACCATTCCCGGGCCGAGGGTGGTGTTGTTGCTAAAGGATATTCGTGAAATAATTGGTGAATTTTATAATAGAGCGAGTAATTAATGTATGAATAAAAATAACTACCCGTTCCGCCTCGGCTGCACCTCATATGTCTATCCTGATGAGATCGTGCCGAACGTTAAAAAAATGGCGCCAATCGTTGATGATATTGAGATCGTGCTGTTTCAGTCTGAAGAGTATTCGAATCTGCCTGACACGGAAACGATTTCAGAACTTGCACATCTATCAAAAGAAAATAATATTACCTATACTGTTCATTTCCCAATAGATAAAGATGCCGGTGCAACGGATGCTTTCGAAAGAAAACAGTTTTCAGATCAGGTGAAGAGGATCATTGAGTTGATGCAGCCTGTTGATCCGTATGGCTACCTGCTTCATTTTCAGGGAATAGAAGCCGACTCTTCAGAGCAGGAGAGGAACGCATGGTTACATGCCTGTGATGAGGTATGTCGGCAAATTGCAGGTATACCCGATTTGGAGAAAAAAAAGATCTGTGTAGAAAATCTGAGTTATCCCCTGGCATGGCACATGGACATGGTTGAGCGCTATGGTTTTTCTCTGTGTCTGGATATTGGCCATTTACTGCTCAGTGAGAAAAACTGGGATGATATTTTCGCAGAATATTTAGGAAAAACAAGGATAATCCACCTTCATGGAGTTTGTGATATGAAGGATCATATCTCATTGAAAAAAGGCAAATTAGGAGATGTTGAAAAAAGTATTTTACTTATAAAAGAATCGAAGTATCGACACATTGTCACACTGGAGGTATTTGATTCGGATGATACCTTTGAATCAATAGAAATAGTGGAGGGATTATGGCAAAACTTACACTGATTGTCGGCGGTGCACGAAGTGGTAAGAGCACGTGTGCACTCTCGTTTGCAGAAGAGTATACGAATCGGGTGTTTATTGCGACCGCAACGGTTATTGATGGCGAGATGAGAAAGCGCATAGAAAAGCATAAGAAAGAGCGCGAAGACAGTTTTCGGACAGTTGAAGAAGAGATACATCTTGTTGAAGCGATGAGAAAGGTTGCCGGTGAGGTTGATGTAGTAGTTGTAGACTGTCTGACAGTCTGGCTGGGAAACATTTTCTTCCATTGCGGTGATGATGAAGTCGCGGTGAAGGAATGGGTTGACAAACTGGCTGATTATCTTTCGGAAGTACCCTGTGACATGATTTTAGTTACCAATGAAGTCGGCTGCGGGATTGTCCCGAATAATGACCTTGCACGCACCTATCGCGATATATGCGGATATATGAATAGATGTGTTGCGGGAAAGGCAGATACCGTGTATAACTGTGTTTGCGGAATACCTGTTAAGATAAAAGGTTCAGGGGTTTAGAGGTTAAGAGCACAAAAAATACAACCCGGAACGGTGAACCTATAAACAAAGTCGGAAAAAAAGAAACCCTTGAACCCTGAACCTATGAACTCTGAACTAAGGAGTACCATGCTCGATTTCATTCAACCAACTTCAGCTATTGCAGATGACAAGTTACAACAGCAGGTTATCGACCATTTGAATGATCTTACAAAACCGGAAGGGAGTCTCGGCAGGCTTGAAGAGTTTGCTTTGCAGTACTGCCTCTGCCGGGGAAAAGCCGATGCTGCTATTGACCGCATGAGTGTGTTTACCTTTGCCGGGGACCATGGCATCACTGAAGAAAATATCACGCCGTTTCCCAGTGAAGTAACCCCGCAGATGGTTTATAATATGGCAGGCGGCGGTGCTGCGGTCAGTGTGATGTGCCGGAATGCCGGGATTGAGTATTCGGTTATCGATATCGGCGTGAATGCTGATTTTAACGATGTGCCGGGAGTAATCTCACGGAAAGTCGGCCGCGGTACCCGGAATTTCGCAAAAGAACCTGCCATGGATGCAGAGGTCTGTGCGCGGGCCGTTGAAGTCGGCTTTGCTCTTGGCGTGAATAGCCATGCTAATCTGGTCGGCGCAGGCGAGATGGGAATCGGCAATACCTCATCCGCTTCAGCACTGTACAGTTTGCTGCTTGACATCAATACCAGGGAGACGGTCGGGCCGGGAACCGGTTCGGCAGGTGAGCTTCTTGAGAAGAAAAGGGCTGTTATTGCTGCGGGTGTGGAGAAACATAAAAAAGAGTGGGACGGTTCGGCGTTTGATGCCCTGTGCAGGGTCGGCGGCTATGAGATAGCCGGTATTACCGGCCTGATTTTCGGCTGCGTTTCCACGAGAATCCCGGTTGTTATCGACGGTTTTATATCCTCAGTAGCTGCGCTAACAGCAATGCGCATGGATCAAAACATTCGTGATTACCTGTACTTTGCTCATACTTCCGCCGAAACCTTTCATGCATCATTTCTGAAAAAAGAAGGTATACGGCCGATACTGTCTCTTGATATGCGTCTCGGCGAAGGTACCGGCGCGGTCCTGGCGATGCAGATTATTCAGCAGGCAATGGCCTGCTATAACAATATGGCGACGTTCAGCTCAGCCGGGGTGAGTAATAAGTAGTGTCTGTCCGGAAAGTATCTGTTTACCGTCATTTCGGTATTCTTTTCAGCCGGAATCCATCTTTTTTTGATGTTTTAAGGCATGGATTCACACCTTTGGCGCACTTCGCCCGCCAAAAACATGCGCGGTGTAATCCTCCGCAAGGGGGAAATGACATTTTCGGACAGACACTAAGTAGTCGTTCACGGCTTGAAATTTATTGGTCAGGCTTTAAAGTAGGCGTACCAATAGCTACTTCGTGGTGGAAATTATTAACGAAAAATAGGAAGTTTAAACGAATAGTAGGAAATTTATTTCCACTATGAGTTATGCTTTAGCGCACTTCCAACTTGAGTTATACACTTTGTGTAGAAATTGGGGAGAAACAGGAAACGTTCGGTGAACGCTTATGGTTTTTGTTTTATAACCGGAAACTGACAACTGATAACTGAAAAACTATATTTAATATGCTAAACCCATTCATTACAGCAATACGAACACTAACCATTATCCCAATACCCGGGAAGGATACTGATTCGTTTTCACAAAGCCTTCCCTTTTTCCCGGTTGTCGGTTTCCTGCTGGGAGGAGTGGTCAGTTACCTGTTTACCAGTGCGCAATACATTAATCTCACCCAGCCGCTTCTTATTGCAGCTATAGCTCTGCTAATCGAAACACTCCTTACCGGTGCGCTGCATATTGACGGCCTTGGTGATGTGGCTGACGGGTTCGGTTCACGGAAATCACGGGACGAAGTACTTGCTATACTCAAGGACTCACGCATGGGTACGTTCGGGGTATGCGCTATTGTATTCGATATTCTTTTGAAAACCGTATGCTGGGCTGAACTGATAAAACTGAAAATGATTCCTGTTATTATCCTCAGCCTGGTTATCAGCAGAAGTATTCAACCGCTCATTATAGTATTTTTTCCCAAGGCACAAAAGCAGAGCCTTCTCAATTCATTTAATGCCTCAAATAACTTAACAAAAATTAATGTGATTATTTCCTTTGCCGCTGCAATTGCACTCTGTTATCTTTTCATACCGGTATCATACCTTATCGTCTGTACCTCGACAGCACTTATTGCGGCATTTCTTTTTGCCTTCCGGTGCCTGCACAAGATCGGCGGTATCACCGGGGATTGTGTGGGGGCTATCAGTGAAATAACTGAGATTGCAGTGGTGCTTGCCGGGATAATTACTATTATTCGCTTTTAAAAATCACTAAATGTGATTCTCATCACTGACCCTTCGCATTTCCAATACTATTTGAGGGTAAAAAAAACACGAAAATAATTTCTAAGGTACTAACGCGGGACAAACCCGCAAGTAAGTTCCTTATCAGAGTCCTTTCTAACCGAAGAAAGCATTCGGAATAAAGTATTGTAACAAATAAATTTGTAACCAATACCTAAAAAACAAGAAAGCAATCTGTAAGGTACTAATGTATAATCTGCTCATAGAGGTTGTTTTTAAAAACACCGGATTTATATTATTAACGCAGGTTGTTTTTATGGAGAGGGGGGAAGAATAAAGGGAATACCGGTTATTTCCTCGAGGTTCTTATATATCTTCCTGCATGTATTTTTCTTGATGTAACGTTACTATGCATACTATTACTCACCGATTAAGAATTATCCTTATTCTCCTGATAGGTATCTTTACCGGATACGTACCACAATATACCTCAGATGTTATTCGATTCCGTATAAATCAATCTACGTCGGCTGTCTCACTTGATGAATTGGGATACCGCCTTATCTATGATGAATTATATCGAGAGAAAATCCAGCGTATTGAAGGCAATACACTTGGGATGTTGGTCCCGGTCGGCCTGAGAAGAAGAAAAGGAGATGAGGTTGGACGATTGTGGAAAAAACAGATATCACTGGTTCGTAAGAAGCGAAAAGGGCCGGCAACAGTAGTTATTGAGAACCGTGCATGGAGTGTGACGCGTTGTCGGCAGCGGCTGCGCACGAATCCAAAAGATGGTGACGCTCGTGTTGTGATAGGATGCATGCATCTGCTTAACACAGAATATGATCAGGCTCTTCAGTATCTTAAAAACATCGATTCGTTAATGTACAACTCATTTGTAGAACGGGATATTATAGAATTCCGGGGTATGGCATTCTATCACTTAAGCCGTAATGCGAAAAAGAAAGGGGATTCAGATGCATACCTTCATTTCTTAGAAGGGGAGCAGAAGGAATATCTCTATGCTCTTCGTGAGAAAATTGATACTGATTATTTTCAGTATTTGTATGCACTCACGTTTATTGATTTAGGCTTGTTCCTGGAGAAACTTGCTTCGGATGGCGTGCACATTTCCGTGAAACTTCCCCGTTCAAATTCCATTCAGATCGCGAAGGATGCTTACATAAACGCCCTGGATATTCTTGAGGGATATAGTCGGCCGGATAATAATATCCATGAGCGGCGCGCCATGTTATATATGAAACTGGGCGAGGAAAAGAAGGCTGATGAAGAACGTGAACTGCAGGGGAGAGCTGTCAAGATGTCAATCTTTGAGAGAGAACGAAAACCGGTACGGGAGAAAATACTCAGCGAATTGATCGACAGTACTCTTTTTACGGAAGAATTTATAGCGGACTATATTCAGAGTCTTAATTTTATATTTATTGATTCTTCCGATACCGTAATGGTCAATCTCGATTCAATGACACAAAACCATTGTGATGTATTGACAAGAGAAAGACTAGGGGCGTATCCTGAAGCCGCAACCATGGTGGAAACAAACCAAAAGCTTCTTTTTGATGAAATTGGATTTCAGATATATAAGACCGTGACCGATTCGCTGCATACCCTGAAAAAAGATTGTCTCTGGAGGATTCTTTTTACCGGGATTCGTACGAAAAAATATGCAGGTGCGTTGAGGTTAATCGATAGGTATGGCATTCTCCTGGCAGAGGGTGGGAAACTGGAAGAGCTTGCGATGCTGCGCAAAGGACTGCAGGAGACATGGGATGATGAAGCGACTTTTAAAAAGATACAAAAAGAAAAGGGAAAGAAAAATGACACTGTGGAAGTTTCGGCAAAAACGGAAGAACAAAAAAAAAGTTCCCTGATGAAAAAGTCAGGTGATGCCGCCGGGAAAACAGAATCAGCAGGAGG